>JAHDEE010000239.1:0-5285 GCA_020629005.1 Chitinophagales bacterium | reverse complement strand
AAGCACCTGCGAAAATTGACCGCCGAGGAGGAGCGTTTGTTTCTCAGGTGGTTACACTCCCCGGTACACAATGGCAATCGCTCACTCGACGATCTTTTTGTTTATCTGCGAAAGAGCGCTCCTGATTACACCGGCCGTCGGCTCAAAGCCGAACAGATTTCCGCCAGCATCTATCCGGACAAGGCTTACAAAGAAATTCGCGTCAAGCAGCTCGGCAGTGAACTGCTCAAACAATTATATCAGTTCTGGATGTTTCAAGAGCAAGCGCCGGAAACCACCAGGCAGAAGATTCAACTCTGGTCAAGATTGCACAATCGAGGTCTGGACTCGGCAGCTTTGCGATTCCGGAAAAAATGCCAATCCTCCTTATTCGAAAACGAGTGGCAAACGGACAGTCAAAACATCTTGCGCTTTCAATTCGCCGTGCAGGAGCATCAGCAAATCCTCGAGTTGGCCAAGCGAGATCAGGAACCAAAACTGCAAGAGGTAAATGATAGCCTCGACAGATTGTACTACTACGAGAAGTTAAAGCACTATAGCAAATCGCTCATCCAGCAAAAGTTCACGTCAAAGCAGTATGACTTTCCACTTATAGACGAAATTCTGGAACGCGCTAAAGCTCCAAAATATCAATCCCTCTACGGTTTGCAGTTTTTTGCCAGCGCCATTCAGGCGCTGCGCTCCGATCATGATCCGGCATACTTCGAAATGAAAAAGATACTCTTTCAACAGGTCAACCTTTTGGACCGAACAGAATTGCCCTACATGCTCCTGCTCTCTCGCAACTACTGCATCCAGCGACTCAACGATAGAGAGCGTAGTTTTACATCTGAACTTTTCGAAATTTACCAGCTTGAAATCGACCAGGATTTGATCAGAGTGAAAGGGCGCATTCCAGCTGCTACTTACAAGAACATCGCTACGCTTTCCCTCTTACTTCGACGCTTCGACTGGCTCGAACAGTTTCTGCACGAGTATCGTGATGCCGTAGATGAGGGCAGTTATTATTTCAATCTTGGAGTGCTGCGATTCACACAATCCCGCTACGAAGAAGCCGACGAGCTTTTTTTGAAGACCGGCTTTCAAGAGGTGCTAATGGACTTGTCTGTCAAGACCTGGCAACTCAAAACGCACTTCGAACTCTGGCTAAAATATCCCGATGACTTTGGTTACGACGAACGCCTCGAAGCCCACATCACTGCCTTTACCACTTTCCTAAATCGCAAAAAGGCGCGTTTGCCCAAGCACTATCTTTATCATCTCAATTTCGGAAAGTTCGTCCGCGAGCTCCTCCGCCGATCTCGCCCCTATCAGCGAGATCCCGAAGAACTAAGCGAGCTGCTCAAGCGCGTAAGAGCGGTTGAGCAGCTATCAGATCGGGCCTGGCTGGTAGAAAAATTGCATGAAATGCTGTAGGGGGTGGATTTGGGATATGAGATTTGGGATGTGGTGTAGAAAACCCAAAACCAAATCCCAAATCTCAAAACCCAAAACCAAAACCAAATCCCAAATCTCAAAACCCAAATTCCCCATCCAACTGCCAACTCAAACAACGCACACTACCACCCATGAAACAAACACCTTCAGCAGCCACTGGCACTACCTCACGATTCGTATGTTGGGCTATAAATTCCAACATTTCGGCATCCTTGGGATGATTAAAAGTAGGTACATAGATATAGTCGTTTGTCACTAGTGAGTTGACATAGATATTGCAAGCAGAGCTAAATACATCCCAGGTCTCATCGACATAATAGTCCGGAGCAATCACGATCTCAACTCCAGGGAAAGAGGTCTGCAATTCAGCAAGTATATCGGACTTGACCGACGCAGGCTGATCATGAAGAATAATGGTATTAGTATCTACCCACATTAGCATTCCATCAGCATGCCCTGTTGCATCTCCAGGTGTTTCGCGGATGATTGCCACTTCGCTGGCGCCGGTCAAATTCTTTAATGCCAGTTTTGCCGTGGCAATACTCAAGCTTGGGTTATCATACAAGATACGGTCGGTAACCACTATTTTCCCATCACCGTTTCCAACTACATTTCCTCCATCTAAGATCAAGTCTGATTCGGCACCCAGGTCAAGACCAAAGTCATAAGCCCAATCCTGAAAGGCGTTTTGAATGGCATTTGCATCAGAAGTACTCAGGTAATCTGGTGCATACTGAAATCCAGCCTGAACCGATGCTACTGCCGGGGCAAAATCACGAATCCAGATATCCTCCAGATTAGCATCCAGCAAAACGTAGGCAGCTACGCGGCCTTCGTAATATTCTCGAGTATCTGCATCCACCAGAATTCTCACCCGGTCTCGCCCATCAATCTTGTTAGCATAATTCACTTGAAAGTCGACGATGTCTTGAAAGACTTCTGCGTAATAGTCATTGTGAATCGAAGGTGCAGCTAAAACGATCATCTGCGCATTCGCATTAAGATTTTCACTCAGCTCCATCTCACCGATTTGGTTAGTCCCCATTGTATTTGCCAGTTCTACCTGTTCGCAGGAACTCATCATGAGCAATAGGGCAATTTGTGTGATTAGCAAAAACATAAGATTCTTCATTTTACGATTTTTTTTGGTTTTCCTTGTTGATTTCTATACCCAAATTGCACCAACAAAACAGGGCCTGCAACATTCTTACATGAGTGGAACTTCCTAATCCACCAAATGCCGAGATCCCTCGCGAATGACCTTTTTTGTCCATTCAATCCCAAAAGTGGGCGATTCATGGATACTTATTGGCACTGCTACTGGAGAGCGGTACATTTACAACGCTATGAGTACATTCTATCGCAGTACTTACTTGCATATTGGCTTTTGGGTTTTCATGACGCTATTCGTTTTCGATTATCATTGGTTCGAAACCACTTGGTATATCGCCATGGCCTGGAGTATTTTGGAAGCAGCCAGCTATGCAGGAATTTTCTACTTGAGCCTCTTGCTCTTCCGCAAGCAATCACCGGTCACTGCGCTGATCGGAATTGCTTGTTTAATGATCGCCTACGTGATCGGCATTCGATTAAGCGGCCTTGAGTCGCAGCTATACCAGTCAGTGGCCTGGAGAAATGTTTTTTCCATGTTGTTAAACGTCAGTCTCTTTACAGGCATAGCATTCCTTTATCACAAACTCCTGCAGCAGTATCAACTCGAACAACAGTTTCTCCGACTCGAAGCAAATAACAAACAATTGCAGATCGACAATTTGAAACGCAACATCAATCCGCACTTTCTCTTCAATACCCTCAACAACATGAATGCTTTAATTAGCAGAGGGGACAAGAATTTACCTTTGTTTCTGAGCAAGCTATCGTCAGTGCTGCGCTACAGTTTTGAGCAAGGAGAAAAGGCAACCATTGCACTAGGCAAAGAGGTGCAGCAGATGCAAGACTATTTGGATCTGGTAAGGCTTCAGGAACCAAAGTCGAGCAACATTGACTTTTATACAGAAGGCGTTCTGCCCGAGCACAGAATCATTCCTTTCGTCCTCAACACGCTATTGGAAAACGCGGTCAAGCATGGGGATCTCATGCAAAGTGAAAATGCCTTCCTGCACATCAGTTTGATTGTTGAGGACGATCTAAAATTCGAAATTCAAAACTCCTATCAATCACAAACCCCAAATAGAGCTGGTACGGGCTTGGCAAATATCGAAAAGCAATTGCAACTGGTTTATCAGGACAAATATCGCATCGAGTATGCTGCTGATGGAGCTGAATTTAAGTGTAACTTGCACATCGAGCAAGAAGAATTACTGCGAAAATGAAGTACAAATGCTTAATAGTAGACGATGAAAAACTGGGGCGAGAACTAATCCGCTCTTATTGCGACCAGTTCCCCTATCTCGAAGTCGCGGCGGAATGTCAATCTGCCATTGAGGCAATACCGCTCCTTAGCGCACAGCAATTTGACATGCTGTTTCTGGATATTAATATGCCCGCTCTCTCTGGTATTGACTTGTTGAGGCAGTCGAAAAATTTGCCGCTTACCGTTCTCTGCACGGCACATGCGGAAAACGCACTGGAAAGCTTCGATCTGGATGTAGTTGATTACCTGCTCAAGCCCATCGAGTTTGGCCGATTCTCTAAAGCGGTCGCGCGCATTATCTCCCGGCTAAATGGTCAGGTCTTGTCCGCCATTGCAGCACAAAACAAGCCAGCCGAAAAGCAGCATTTCTTTGTCAAATCAGATTATCAGCAGGTGAAAATTGAGACGACAGAGATTCTCTTCATTGAGGCAATGGAGAAATACATTCGCATTCACACGACTGCTCAAAAGGTGCTTACGCTGATGTCCATGCAAGCCGTTTTCGCCCTGCTGCCAGATCACTTTTTCAGAGTCCACCGATCCTACATCATCAATTTACACAAGGTGGATCGGCTTGATGGCGCTCAAGTGTACATAGGTGAGCAACCGATACCAGTCAGCAAAGCAAACCGTAAGGCAATTAAGGAAAAGCTGTAAAGCCCGAAGCGCAGCACCGGCCGTGCCGTCTCCTTCGCTCCCTTCGAAACTACCGCGCGATTCTACAAATCCTTTGTAGAATTAGCTATGATAAGTAAGCGTGTTTATGTTTTGGGGTTTTATTTCTGCGAAGCACGAACATGCCAAACAAAATTGTCTCAATTGCACCGCCGGGCGTGCCGTCCCCGTCGCGCCCTTCGAAACCACCGAGCGATTCTACAAATCCTTTGTAGAATTAGCTATTGTAAGTAAGCGTGTTTATGCTTTGGGGTTTTATTTCTGCGAAGCACGAACATATAAAACAAGACGTGTCTCGCTGTTTTAATGTATACTACTGAACTGCCCATTATCCTTCTTCCTCTGACCCCCGCTGCCCGGCGTGACGTCCCCGTCGCGCCGATGGCTTGGTTGGTAGTAGGTTTCCTCAGTGGGAAATGTTGCTTTGACAACTAAAACCTCTCATGTTTCCTTGTCAAAGGAACAGTGAGGTAGATAAAAAGAACTCAGTTCCAACTCGTCTATGCAAATCACCTCGTCCGTCAATTTTCCATGTTCTTTATTAGGAGCGAAACAACCCCCGCCGCGTTAACTGCAGTCCCGTGCTACTCTCCAATTCGGCAGCGGTATGCCTGCTCATGGTCTGTCTATGTAGTCTCTCCGCAGGCTCCGAGCCTCCATAGCCAGCCATTCGCCACGGCCTCCCACTACCTCATTTCCGTTTCGCCCGGGGCTATTTTGTACCGCCTCTCCACCGCGCAACATTGAAAAAAGCCTTCACTGGAAATCGACGACCCGCCAAGCTGTCGAAGCTACATTT
>JAHDEE010000025.1:30795-46174 GCA_020629005.1 Chitinophagales bacterium | reverse complement strand
TGACAGAAATAGAAGCCCTTAAAGGTGGTGCGAATTTCGTTTGCGTAGCACTAGATCTATTGCGAAGGATTTGAATTGGTCAAGAGGGTTTTGAAGCAGGCAGTAGTGAACGCGAAGAGGGAGCTTAACAATGTCCAGTTAACGAATGAAGCTCCAAAAAATACGTAATTATTCACACATTTATAATAACTAAGTGGGTGCGTGGCTATGCGTGAGCGATAGAAGCGGTATGAGCCGCCGGGCAGGCCGAGTGAGGCATGCCTGATGGGGGCTCGGAGCCTGCGGAGAGACCACAGCAGGCATAAGCCGAACCGGCCTGCACAAGGTGAATAATAGCGGATAGCGCGGCCCGAAGTGACTGGAATGACTGCGAAAGCAGACATGAAAGGAACGTAGGGACACGCCCAAAAAAAATAAAGAAATAAGTTTGTCACAATCACGTTTTTGATAACATGGCGTTGTTCCTGATCGCGATATTGACCGCTAATCTATTGCTTTCCATTTTGCTACTTGTGATTTGGAGAAAGCAGAGTGTTTGGTGGATTAAGTTTCCACTTTGGATTTGTTATCATTTCTTTACTGGATTGCTGTTGCTAGGATTGTTTTATCCCAGCTTTTTGCCGCTTGTGAAGAAAGCTGCTAGTCTAATGAAATTGAGAACAATAAGTTCTAAGTATTTGTCGAAAGAAATAGTTCGTGAACAGGAGATAGAAGGGATTCGATTGCAGGTATACTCCGGGCCTGGCAATGAGAAGCCAAGTCCGGATAGCAAACTACTTGACTTTGGGGAAGACGTGCAGCTTCATGCAGTATTTAGTCGGGCAGGTCAGCTG
The DNA here is from genome assembly GCA_020629005.1 of Chitinophagales bacterium. GTDB lineage: Bacteria > Bacteroidota > Bacteroidia > Chitinophagales > UBA2359 > JAHDDV01. Next base: position 45,341 of record JAHDEE010000025.1, on the reverse strand, counting down.
TACTCCGATAATGAGGTTCTTCTGAGCACAGGAGCTGCAAAAAAGCTGGAACACCTGCCGGAGGTTTCGAAGATTGAGTGGATAAAGTTGGAACCTGAGTATCGCTATTATATGACGAAGAGCGGATTCAAGCAGATGTATGGGCGATGGCCTGATGGTAAAACCAGCTCGGGTAAATATTTCAATTTCTTCCGACTCAATAAGCTGGGCTATTTGGAGCAGGTGTTTGCATCCGGAGCTGTTGCCTCTCTTTCGCAAGGCTGCAATACAAATCACAATCTGTATTGGGATGATGAACCAGTTGGTACTATGCGCTATGCTGTGCGAGCGAAGGTGAACGGTGTATGGCTTTACAGTACTGGCAAGGAAGAACTGGAAACCGGGGAATTGGAGCGCATGGAGCTCGTGCATCGGATTTCTGTGAAGGCCAATAGTGGCTATGAAATTCTGGATATGGGATTTGCACATGGAGGATTGCCCTATTATTGGGGAAGCTATCGAAGAGAGCTGGGTTGGTATGGCAGCGATTGTGCAAAATTTGTGTCCGTTGCGCTGTACCAATCCGGTTTGGACATTGGGTATCAGGGCACCGCACAATTGAATACACATCGATCCGGGATTGAGCTTTCCGGTATCAACACTAAGGGGCAACTTGTGGCGGGAGGAAGGTTATTGGAGTATGGCAAGAATGTGTTTCCTGGTGATGTGCTGCTGCGTAGATCTTCGAAAAGCGGTCATGCCGCCTTAATCGGTGAAGATAAAAATGAGAATGGCCATCTCGATGTGGATGATTATATTTTACATACTGCCTGGGATGCCCCCAAGTACGAAAAGATTCGGGGCGGGACCTTTAGTCGAAAGCAATATTATGAGCAAGGGCATATAAAACTACTGAGTGCCAAGGCGCTTGCAGGTCGTTAGCATCCAGATAGGCACTGCCCGTTTATTGATTTTTGACACATCGTATGGCGAAAGCCTGAGTCTTGCCGTAGATGACTCGCTCGATTTTTGGACTGATGGTTTTGACCCCTCTGCCTAAGGCGCCACCATATTGATCTTGTGTACTTGACCAATAGTATGCTTCAGAACCAATTGCAGTGAATTGATTGTTAGCCAGTCGTAAGCCTGAGAATCGACAGTTCATACCGGAAGAGCCACAGTTTGGGTTGGAAAGGCAATCTGCAGGGATTTTCAGTTGATCTCCCTGATCCGTACCTCGCTCGCCGATAGCTTTGGCGACTGCGTCTGTCATTCCCAGATCACGCTCTAACTGCTGCCACTCTTCGTCGGTAGGAAGGTGCCAGCCATCAGCGCATAGGCATTGCCCTCCTTCCTGATCGCCATTCATTGCTGCTAGCCAATTGTAGAGGCGACCATTTCTATCGCAATTTTGCTCGAGATTGTCGTAGCACCAGGTGCCTAGCAGCTCAATATCTTCATCGACATAATTTAGATTTGCCGCCATCCATGTGGTACCGTTGATGGTAACTGTAGGATACACCTGGCAATCGCGGCCATCAACAAATTCCCCCTCGTGAACGGAGACATGGGGACAGATCACTGGATTTACGTCTTCCCCTTTTTTGCAGGAGAAGACCAAAAATACCATCATCAAACAAAGTACCGCTCCCAATCTATCTACTCTCGACCACATAATTACATTTTTAGTAATTCATCTTCACAAACCATACACCCTGCAATGACAATTGCTGTACCAATCTTGTTTTCCAGGAATAATTTGCCAGGTTTGTCAAGCATTTATAAGCCCTAAATTGGAAGCAATTGCTACATTTACGAGACGATTTACCAACCAGGAATTGGCACAATTAAGCCTCCTAAGAAGCGCTCGCTTCCAGTGTCACGGCATAGATATATATGCCACGCAGTGCATAAGTGGTGGTTGTGGGGTGGAGCCTAACTATTTTGGATTGTGGGATTCCAATTTTTCTTGGCGCCACGATGCTAAATGGTAAGAATAATGCGCAAAATGTAAGACAATTAGCCCAATTAAGCAAATTTGTTCTCGCCTCGGTCTGGCTGAAATTTTGCCAAAAAGAAAGGGCTTTTCGAATTACAATTCTATTTTTGTGAAAGTCATTAGCATTCTGACGATTAAGAAAATGTATGAGTGAGATAAGGTATGTAGCATCGATGATTCTGGGGTTTCTTTTATTTTCTTTATTGCTGTCCGGTAACAATAATTCTCCTTCTGGAACCAGCAGTCAAACCCTAAAATCAAAATTAGGTGCTATTGAGTGTGAGTTGGATTTGCAGTTAAATGCAGCTATTCAGAGGCAAATAATGAACGTTTTGCGACGAGATCGGAGCAAAACAGAGCATTTGCTGGGATTGCAGGAGTATTATTTCCCCATCTTTCATGGTATATTCAAAAAATATGGAGTGCCTGAGGTCTTGGCCAGCGTTTCGGTGGTTGAGTCGGGCTTGAATTGTCATGCGCTTTCCCCTGCTGGAGCTAAGGGCATGTGGCAATTTATGAAGGGCACGGCTCCAAATTTTGGTTTGCGGGTGAATGGAGAAATTGACGAACGCACGGATTTTTACAAGTCCACAGTAGCAGCTGCCAGATTCTTTTCCGATCTGTATGATCGATATGATGATTGGTTACTTGCCCTTGCAGCTTACAATTGTGGTCCGGGTCGGGTTAACCGAGCCATCAGGCAATCTGGTAGTCGCAACTTCTGGAAGCTGAGTCGCTACCTTCCCAAAGAAACGAGAAACTATGTGCCTCGGATCATAGCAGAGATCTACCTCAAGCATTATTACCAGGATTATGGATACTACCCTGTCAGCCCGGATATTGCTATCGGATATTCACATAATCTGACTGTTACAGCCGGAACGGATGTTGAGTGGTTTGCTTACGATTTTGACATTGACCTTGGTGAACTGTACTTGCTCAACCCTCAGTTGCTAAATCCAGAATTAGTTAACAAGACTAGAATGATGGTCGATACGGATGTCTTATTGCCATACCCACAAAAGAAAGAGTTCAAGACACCTCCCTACCATCCCAGGCCGCCAGCTAAGATCCGCAAGCCAGAAGTGCTGGAAATGCAGGCAGTGGTTGAACAGTTGGCCAGCTTGCAGCTGCAAGAGATAGCGGGACTCGATGCTTCAGAAGAAGAGCAAGCGCAGGAGGTATTTGGCAGCAAACAGTATCTGAAATACCCTTACCTCAACATCCTGTTTAACCTGGTTTCGCCAAAATCAGACAGTTATTGAATCCCAATCCCAAAGCAAAGCGCTACGAGAACCTGATTGCTTTGATGGGGTCGATTCTAGACACCAGGTAAGACGGCAGAAAGAGTATCAAGAGACAAAACAAGAATGTGCCCAAATTAATCATCAGGATGATTGGGACATTCAACTCGATCGGTGCCACGGCTAGATAGTAAGATTCGGGAGGCAGCTTGACAACTCCAAATTGCTGCTGGAGTAAGCTTAGACCGATACCCAATAGATTTCCCAATAGCAGACCTACCCCGATGATGATAGCAGCATTGTAAAGGAATATTTTGCGAATAGACCAGTTAGACGCTCCGAGCGATTTCATGACCCCAATCATCGAGGTGCGTTCCAGGATAAGAATAAGTAGAGCAGTAACCATATTGATCCCAGCAACAAGCGCCAACAATGTGATCAGAATAACTACGGTCGATTTATGCATGCTCAACCAGTCGAAGATATTTGGATAAATCTCTTTGATCGATTGGGCTATCATGTTGGGATCCAGCACTTCGTAATAGATTCTGTCGGTCATGGCATCAATTTGGCCAGGGTCTTTGAGAAAGACCTCAAAACCACCGACTTCATCGGCTTTCCAATCCTGTATCTTTTGTATGTGCCGAATATCTACGAGAGCATAATAGCGATCAAATTCGGCGAGCCCAGTATTATAGATTCCGGATATTGTAAATTTTCTGTAGTAAGGTCGGGTTTGTCCTTGTCGAACAAACATAGCCAGCAAATCGTCGCCGGCACTAAGTTCGAGTCGATCAGCGGTGGTTTTCGAAACCACTATCTCTTTAGATTTTTTGTCGGCGTTCATACTGATGGTGTCTCCATCAATCAGGTATTGACTGAAGAACTGCCAGTTGAAATCTCTACCTATACCCTTGAACACAATTCCCTCAATCTCTCCATCCTTTTGGATGATGCTGGGCTTGTGTGCAAAAATCTGCACATGCTCGATCTCGCTGATGGTATCTAGTACTGCGTAGGAAATGGCATTGGTTGAAATTGGCTGGATATTTTCAAGCGAGCGATTTGCGTCAAAACTCTTGACTTGCACATGCCCCCAGAAACCGTGAATCTTGGCACTGATCTGATTGTTAAATCCAAAAAGTACAGCAGTAGCGATGATCATAACCGCAAGCGAGAGGGCGACTGCCAGTGTAGCAATCATCACGATGAAGCTGGAAAAAGTATTTTCCCGGTTGAACGCAATCCGTTTGGTTATAAAAAATTCTAAATTCACAGGCGCTAATGCGATAATTGAATCAATTTGGACAAAAGTTTAAACGATTCTTTCGAAAACGATTCTACTAGCCAACAATCAGGTATTTCTGCACCCAATCTACGGACAAATATGAGGTTTATTTTCCTACTGCTGCTTATTATCTTCTCTTATTGTACCCCACATGCCCTAGGGGCTCAAGAAACCAAGTCAGAAGTCGTTGTGGGTGCTGCACGAATCGACCGGTATGCTGCCCAACTCAAAGGGAAGCGCATTGGCATGGTTGTCAATCACACCTCAACCATTGGCAGTACTCACCTGGTTGATTCTTTAAGCTCAATGGGTTTGCGACTGGAAGTGATCTTTGCCCCGGAGCATGGCTTTAGGGGGAAGGCAGATGCGGGAGAACAAGTGAAAGACGGTCGAGACACAAAAACCGGTTTGCCGATTATCTCTTTATATGGGGACAATAAAAAGCCAACTGTAGCCCAAATATCTCAGTGTGAAGTGGTCATTTTCGACATACAGGATGTAGGCGCAAGATTCTACACCTATATCTCCACAATGCATTATGTGATGGAAGCTTGTGCAGAGCAGTCAGTACAGATGCTAATTCTCGACCGTCCAAACCCTAATGGTCATTATATCGATGGGCCAGTGCTCGATCCAAGATTTCAATCCTTTGTTGGTAAACATCAGATTCCGGTGGTACACGGCTTAACGGTAGGGGAACTAGCCAGAATGATCAAGGGAGAAAAGTGGATCAACAGAGCTGAAAATCTGGATCTGTCAGTAATCAAATGCCTCAACTATACACACGAAACGCACTACGAGCTGCCGATCAAGCCTTCGCCAAATTTACCCAATATGAGATCCATCTACCTCTACCCTTCTCTTTGCTTTTTTGAGGGTACTGAGATCAGTGTTGGCAGAGGAACTGACAAGCAGTTTCAGGTAATTGGCAGTCCAAAATTGCCAGGGGGCAAGTATCAGTTTACTCCCAAAAGCGGACCAGGAGCCAAATACCCAAAGCATGAAAACAAGGTCTGCTACGGTGAGGATCTCAGCAAATTCTCCGTGGAATCCTTAGCCAGTCAATCCTGCCTCAACCTCAGTTTTTTAGTAGAGAGCTACAAGCGATATCCAGACAAGTCAAAATTCTTTTTAAAGAACCTCTTTATCGACAAGCTCGCAGGCACGGATAAATTGCGCAAGCAAATTCAAAAAGGGCTAAATGAAGAACAAATCCGACTCAGCTGGAAGTCAGATCATGAGCAGTATCGCAAGATGCGAGCAGCATATCTGCTCTACCCAGACTTTGATCACGTGAACGAATAGCTTTGTGTATCTTGCGGCATGGATTCTCTCAATCTACTGCCAACAATAGTCGAACAGTTCTGGAACACGAGCTATCTGGAATGGGCAGGAGTAATCTTCGGGCTGCTTAGCGTTTGGTTCTCTAGCAGAGAGAACATACTGGTGTTTCCGACCGGAATCGTAAGCGTTCTAATTTACGTCTATATCTGCTTTCACTGGAAGCTATATGCGGATATGGGTGTGAATTTCTATTTTTTCCTCATGAGTGTTTGGGGTTGGTACAACTGGAGTAAAAAGGAGGATGTGCCTGATCTTGAAATCACCAAAAACTCCAAGCGGGAGCAGTGGATCAGTCTGCTGCTTTTCTCCGTATTTTTTGTTCTCCTCAGTCTTATTCTCAGCATGGCGACAGACAGTGATGTGCCCTATTGGGACTCCTTTACCACGAGTACTTTTCTGGTTGCCATGTACCTAATGGCAAAGAAAAAAATCGAAAACTGGATTGCTTGGATCATCGGTGATATCGTTGCCATCCCTTTGTATGTCTACAAGGGTCTTGTACTTACAGGTTTTCAATACCTAATCTTCACTGCATTGGCTATCTACGGGTTTCTGCAATGGAACAAGCTCTACGGAGAAAATCAGTCCAAAAATATGCAGAGGTCATGAAAAAGGAAATTCAACTAAGATTGTCCCCCGGACAGGTTGATGACCTGAATGCACTTAGGGACCGAATTGCCCGCAAAGCAGAACTATCCGGAAAGGAGTTCCAATATCGAATTCGCAGAAAGTCTATCGATGCCCGGAAGCGACCGGTAAAAATCATCCTCTTTGTAGATGTATTTGTCAATGAGCCGGTGCCCGAACTTGTGCCTGCGCATAGCTATCCTGATATCCGTAATTCTTCTCCAGTACTAATCGTTGGCGCCGGGCCTGCCGGACTCTTTGCTGCCTTGAAACTTATAGATCGTGGGTTGAAGCCGATCATATTGGAAAGAGGTAAGAAGGTTCGTGACAGACGGAGAGATCTGGCGAAACTCAATCGATCACACATTGTCAATCCACAGTCGAATTATTGTTTCGGAGAAGGCGGAGCAGGCACCTATTCTGATGGAAAATTGTACACCAGAAGTCACAAACGGGGAAACATTAGAAGCATACTGGAAACCTTTGTTCGGCATGGGGCGGAGCAAAACATTCTCATCGACGCCCATCCACACATCGGTACGAACAAGCTTCCCGGCATAATCGAAAAAATTCGCCACACCATCATGCAATCTGGCGGAGAGGTGTGCTTTAATGCTCAGGTCACTGATTTGAGCATTTCCAAATCTCGAATCACGGGGGCAGTCACAGCATCCGGAGATAGCTATGAAGCCAAATCTTTGATACTTGCGACAGGTCACTCTGCCCGAGACGTATTTGAACTGCTGAATAAAAAAGGAATTCGCATTGAGCCTAAGGATTACGCCTTAGGCGTAAGAGTCGAGCACCCGCAAAGCTTAATCAACAGGATTCAGTATCACAGGGATCCCCGGATGGATCTGCTTCCACCGGCATCTTACTCTCTGGTCAGTCAGACCAAAGCAGGTTCTGTTTATTCCTTCTGCATGTGTCCCGGAGGCATCATTGCCCCTTGCGCAACCGAGGCAGGCGAAATAGTGACCAACGGGTGGTCTCCTTCGAGGCGGAACAATCCTTTTGCCAATAGTGGTATAGTGGTTAGTACGGATGCAGCTGACTGGACCGAATACAAGGACCGAGGCCCCCTTGCTGGCTTAGCTTATCAACGAAAAGTAGAACAAGTGGCTTGCCAAAAAGCTGGAAACAGCCAGACAGCTCCTGCCCAAAGGCTGGTAGATTTTGTCGCTGGCAGAAAATCAACAAATCTGCCGGGTTGCTCCTACTTTCCCGGAGTAAAGAGTGTAGACTTGAGAGAAGTGCTTCCAGAGCGTATTGCCGAGGCGCTACGACTCGGTTTAGAAGATTTTTCCAAAAAAATGAAAGGATTTCTACATCAGGATGCCATAATCCTCGCTCCAGAATCAAGAACCTCCTCCCCTGTCCGCATACCAAGGGACAAAATAAGCCTGCAACACCCTGATATTCAAGGCCTCTACCCCTGTGGCGAAGGGGCAGGTTATGCCGGTGGCATTGTGTCCGCGGCTTTGGATGGGCAGCGAATAGCAGAAGCAGTCTTCAATACCCTTGATTAGCTTAAATTGCAGCTCAGAAAAGCATTATTAGTACCTTTGTGTCCAATTATCTTTGCCATGATCGATAGGAATATATTTCAGCTTTGCCTTTGCCTACTACTCTTCGTAGGATCCGGGAAATACAACGCAAAAGCCGCTGAAAATCAGACGGAGCTGGAAAAGCTTGTAGATTGGATGTCTGGTAGTTTTCATAATGGGCATCAGTCAGCTACGGATACCAGTTTTATTCACATTAATTTAGAAATGGTGCCTATCTGGCAATCCAGCGACAAAGGCCATTGGCTCTACGTAGAACAAGCCTTATACAAGATGAAAGACAAGCCCTACCGGCAAAGAGTCTATCAATTGTTTGAGGATGAAGAGGGCAAAATCAATAGCAAGGTTTTTGCTCTTCCAGAGGAAGATCGTTACGTGAATAAAGGAGTCGATCCCTCATTTTTTGATAACCTGAGTCCGGAAGACCTAATAGTACGTGAAGGTTGCACCGTGTTCATGGAATCGCAAGGTGATTTTTTTCTCGGCAGCACCAACGATTCCGATTGCAAGAGTGATTTTAAAGGGGCTAGCTATGCCACTGCGAAAGTGCGGGTGTTCGAGGAAAGACTGATATCATGGGATCAGGGATTCGACAAAGATGGCAATCAGGTTTGGGGCGCCACAAAGAGCGGCTACATTTTTGACAAATTGATCAAGATGCAATATCCGATAACGAAGAAGACAGATCAGGTAGACGATTATTTTGGCACTGAAGTGAAGGACCCATACAGATGGTTGGAAAATCCAGATGACCCAGAAACAGAGCGGTGGATTGATCAACAAAACGAACTCACTTTCAATTACCTGGCTGAAATTCCTTTTCGACAGAGAATCACAGAGCGTCTGGCAGGACTGGGTACCCTTGACAAGTACCGCTATCCGGTTCAAGAGGGAGAATATATCTACTTTGAAGCTAATGAGGAGGACAGTAATCAGCCAATAATATTCCGGCAGAAAAGCATGGATGCTAGTCTGGAACTGGTGCTGGACCCTAATAAGCTTTCTGATGATGGAACCACTTCTGTGGCATTTTGGCGCTGCTCACGAGACGGCAAATATATGGCCTTTGGAACCTCAGATGGTGGCTCCGACTGGATGCAAATCCACGTACTGGATCTGCAAACATTAGAGAAAACCGATGATCTAATAGACAATGTAAAATTTAGCTCGGCGGAATGGCACGGTGAAGGGTTTTATTACAGTACTGTCGGTTCAGAAGAGGGGAATAAGTATTCTGCAGAAAATACAGGTAGCAGAGCCTATTATCATCGTCTGGGCAGTGCGCAGTCTGAGGATGAACTGATTTATTACGATAAAGATAATCCCAAAGATCACCCCTCCATATCCATCAGCGAAGACGGAGAGATTGCCACACTGTCGCTCTGGAGAGGCACCAACAATAATGCGCTGAAGTTCGCCTACACCGATGATCTGGACCGGGGCTTTCAGGACATCACTACCGGCTTTGATAACAACTATTACCTGATCGGCAAGAGCGGAAAGAACCTGCTCGTGATGACAGACTATCAGGCTCCCAATTATAAACTGGTCGAGATCAATCTCAAGAAACCAAAGAGAAAATTCTGGAAAGACCTGATTCCTGAGGCAGACACTCCGATTCAGAATGTGTCCATCTGCGGAGACAAACTGTTGGTCCAGTATCTAGTGGACGTGCAAAGCTCCCTGAAGGTCTATGATTTAGAGGGAGAGTTCATACGCGATGTTCAGCTACCAGGTACAGGAACCGTGAAATTCCTTTCTGCAAGTGCAAAACATACCGATGCTTATCTTGAATTCACCTCCTATCTTAACCCGATTTCTCTTTACCGATACGATACTGAACAGGACAGTCTAAGCTTGTTCAAGCAGCCAAAGTTTGACTTCCCCTCAGAAGACTACGAGACAACGCAGGTTTTCTACCCCAGCAAGGATGGCACGAAGATTCCAATGTTCCTGACCTACAAAAAGGGCATAGAACTCAACGGCAATAATCCTACACTCTTGTACGGCTACGGAGGCTTTGCCATCTCCTATCAGCCAGAGTTCGATCCCTTGCTCATGGTCTTTCTGGAAAACGGGGGAATCTATGCGGTCGCAAATCTAAGAGGAGGCGGTGAGTACGGCGAGTCCTGGCACAAAGCAGGAATGTTTGAGAAGAAGCAAAACGTCTTTGACGACTTCATCAGTGCAGCAGAGTACCTATGCTCAGAGTCTTATACCAACAAAGACAAACTTGCCATCAAGGGCCGTTCAAATGGAGGCCTGCTTGTAGGAGCCGTTATGTGCCAACGACCAGATCTCTGCGCAGTAGCTCTACCTACAGTAGGTGTTATGGACATGCTGCGGTACCATAAATTTACCATCGGATGGGCATGGGCATCAGAATACGGAAGCAGCGAAAACAAGGAAGAGTTCGAATACCTATACAAGTATTCCCCACTACATAACCTGAGACCTGCTGACTATCCAGCCACCCTTGTTCTAACTGCAGATCGCGACGACCGTGTTGTTCCGGCACATAGTTTCAAGTTCACGTCGACATTACAAGAGGCTAATACTGGCACCAATCCAAGCCTTATCAGGATCGACCGAAAGGCAGGACATGGCGATGGGAAATCACTCTCCCAAACCATCGAAGAGTCGGCCGATATTTGGGCCTTTGTCTTCAAACACCTTGGCATGACATTCAAAGGAGATTAATGACACTGCAGAAATCAATCAATGAGCAGACGAGTCACTTTGGACTAAAAGACAAGGTATTAGCCTGGTCGGTACACGCACTTACTTCTTCCGGAGTCATTGCCGCATTCTTCTCCATCATTTGCATTCATGAGCACAACTGGCGAATGTCTATGATCTGGCTTCTGGTGGCCTTCTTCATTGATGGGATCGATGGATTCTTCGCACGCTTATTCCGCGTTAAAGAAGTACTGCCCGATTTCGAGGGAAAGAATATCGACTATGTCATTGACTTCGCAACCTATGCCATCATCCCGGCCTTTTTCATCTACGAATGTGGCATACTTGGAGAAGAATTCCGCTTACCGGCTGTTGTTTCGATGTTGATGGTCTCCGCTTACTACTACGGAAAAAGCAGCATGGTATCTGAAGACATGTATTTCATCGGCTTTCCCGTACTTTGGAATTTGGTAGTATTTTACCTCTTCTTTGTATACAGCTGGTCACCACTGGTAAACTTCATAAGCATAATCATTCTGAGCATATTACACATCATACCACTCAAATACATTTACCCAAGCAGAACCCCTCGATTCCGCATTTTAAATGTGACCGCTGCCCTTATTGAAGTCTCTGTAATCGGACTGATAGTATATTTGTATCCTGAAAAAAACAACTGGCTCAGCATGCTAGCGACTGCCTGCGCCTTCTATTTCTTCTCCATCACCATCATTAGTTCTTTCTTCACGAAAGAGGAAAATTAACCTTCATGGATCACAGCATTTTAGACGAAGACCTATTATTACAAAAAGAGGAGATTGCCGGAATCTATTCCGACCTGCTTCAGCTTACAAAGGATGTAGGAAACGATGCACTATACGAAACCGTAGAAAACATCTCCAGCAAGATTAGTGAACCGTTTTTGTTTGTGATTGTCGGAGAAGTAAAGGTGGGGAAAAGTAGCTTTGTCAATGCCCTTCTCGATACCGGAAAAATGGTAAGCGCTGTTGCACCAAATCCTTGCACCGATACCATACAACAAATCGTTTATGGCGACGAAGAAGAGGAAGTGGAGATCAATCCCTACCTCAAGAAGATTTATCAGCCCGTCGAGATCCTAAAGAAAATATCGATAGTTGATACACCTGGCACCAATACGATTGTGGAGCACCATCAGGAAATTACGGAGTCCTTTATTCCCAATTCAGACCTGATTGTCTTCGTCTTCGAAGCTAAAAACCCCTATCGCCAATCTGCCTGGGATTTCTTCAACTACATTTCTCAGGAATGGCGCAAGAAAATCATCTTCGTGCTTCAACAAATGGACTTAATGGAAGACGATGACCTGGTTGTCAATACCAAGGGGGTGTACGATCTTGCAGTAGAGAAAAAAATTGAGAATCCACTGGTCTTCCCGGTCTCCGCAAAAATGGAACTGGAAGGCAAACCCGATAGTGGCTTTGCCGACATGCGAAAGTACATCGTCGACAATATCACGGGCGGCAATAGCTACAAGCTCAAATTACAATCAAGCCTTTCCACAGCCAATCAAATCGCTGACAATATGGAATCTGCTGTAGGAACGCGCAAGCAGCAGTTTGAAGCTGATCAGGTATTCCGCAAAGAAATCGACGAATCGCTCAAACTCCAGGCAGTAAAATCCGAAACCCGTGTGGATGATCTGGTAGTCTCATTGCTCAAAGAATACGACGATGTAACTCAAGAGACCCGACAGGAATTTGAAGAGGGTTTAGGCGTTGGAGTATTGATCAAGAGAGGCTTCAAATCAATGTTTGGCAGCGAGGAGTCGCTCAAGGTCTGGATGGACGATATCTCGGGAAGATTGGAAGACAATCTCAAATCACGCTTCGAGAGCAAGATGCAAAATGGAGTAGAAGACATCGCCGACAGCATCCGTCAAATGGCCAAGATTGTTGAACTAAAGATCAAAACCAACGAGACCATACTGGATGTCAACAACGAGATCTTTGGCGATATCGCAGAGAAAAGAATTAACACACTTTCGCAACTACAAAACAACTTCGACGAGTTTGTGGGCAACACGGAAAATTTCCTGGCCAAGGAGCTCTTCACCCAAACCAATTCCATTGCACCCGACGTGGCAATGGGTGGCGGGCTTGCCGTAATCGGCGCGATTCTTTTGGGACTTACTCACGGGGTCGTACTGGATGTCACAGGGGGTATCCTCACAGGAGTAGGCCTGCTCTTCGCCAGCTTTACCATCCTGTTCAAGAAGCGGGGAATCCTGCGAGAGTTTGACCAGGCTATTGCCGAAGGTCGCAGTCGACTGGAACGAGAAATCAAAGAGAAGCTCAAAGCCTATATCGAAAACATCAAAAACAAACTCGATCGCAACTTCGATCCATTCGACAATCACATCGAAAAGGAAATGTCGGACATCCGCGAAGTGGAAGGTAAGCTAGGCAGCCTGCGTCAGCGATTCAAAGTGGCAGAGAAAAATCTTGCATAGGCTTCCACCAGTTTTATGAGCTGACAAATCCCGACTATTCACATTCTATTTTTTTGGAGCGCTACTTAGCCGGTCACTCAAATGGGCTCCCCGTGCTCTGCTGCAATGCAGGGCCTATCTGCCTGCTCATGATCAGCCACTGCCGTCTCTCCTAAAGTCGAGCCAGCATTGGCTGTCATTCGCCACGGCAGCTAAGCCCTGCATTTCCGCGACGCCCGCGGCTATTTTGCCACTGCATCACATGTGGCAACAAGAAGCTCTGGACACGATCAACGACTATGACCTATTTGCTTTGTAAGATTACAGATCTATGGGGATAAGGCAATTCGATTCCTTCGCGGTCAAAACGCAGCTTGATAGACTCCAGCAAATCAGAACACAGCTGCAAACCACTAGCGTGATTCTTTACCCATATAAATGCACGAAGATCCACCGAAGACTCCCCTAAATTCATCACACGCACTGGAACGATAGGCTGCCCGGAAGCTTTCTGCTTTTCATTTCTATGATCCAGGGTAAGCGGATGTTTCATTGCTTCTTCTGTAATGATACGGCGTGCCAGCTCAATACTACTTTCATAACCAATACCAAAATCCAGGTACTTACAGATTTCGCCATCAGAATAATCTGCATTGACAATTATGTCATTACTGATGACCGAATTGGGAATAATGATACGGTTGTTTTGCCGATTTTTGATCACCGTATGTCTCAAGGTGATGTCTTCCACTACTCCCTCCAGATCATTGGATTTGATCATCACCTTGTCGTTTATCTTGAAAGGCTTAAAGATCACAATGAACATGCCACTGACAACATTGCTCAAAGCTTGCTGCGAAGCAAAGCTGACGGCCAATGCCAATACCCCGGCCCCTGCCAACAAGGTGGTACCAATGGCTCTTAGCGCCGGTATCGCATAGATGGCGAGCGTGAAGCCAATAATATAAATCATAGCGATCACCACATAGCGCAAGAAGTAATAATTTGTCCTGTCTGCCGTGTCTCTTGGATCAAGACCACCAAGGAAGCGTTTGAACATCCTCCTTACGATGCCGACCAGCAACAAGGTAATGGCAATGGTGGCAATACAAGTAAGAAGACTGCCGAGATGGTTGCTTAGAAATTGCTGGATTTGCATGCTAGAGATTTGGTCTTTAAGCCGGTAAATTAGCAAATTTATCTGCTTCACGGAATCCCGATTGTTTTTTCTTCAAGGAGACTTTAGCCCGAAACCTCAGTCTGCCAGCACATAGACCGGATCTCCATCGTAATTCTCCTTGTCCGTAGGTATAAAACCGATCTTCTGCCAGATTTGGAGTCTTCAACGGTC
>JAHDEE010000025.1:16219-30695 GCA_020629005.1 Chitinophagales bacterium | reverse complement strand
ATTTGGAGTCTTCAACGGTCCGTTTCTAATACTCGATCATACTGATCGATGATTTCCGACCAGTCGTAATGTTCTACAAATTGCCGAACCTTTTGTTTTCGCAAAATAGAGACATTCATAATTTGTCGCTGCAGACGATTGACAAAGTCCTTCTCATCCTGGTAAAAGAAACTGCCCTGATAAGCCTTAGGAAGATGCTCCGGGTAAGCCAGTCGATTTGGCAAGAGCGGAATGCAATTGCAGTATAATGCCTCCACAACACTGCCGCCAAAATTGTCCTGGAAAGAGGTGATGGGAAGCAGGTCAGCCTCATATAGCAAGGAGGCATAGGCAGCACGACTCTCTGCATATCCAAAGTGGATGATAAAGTCTTTCAGTCTTTGTCGGGCCTCGTCAAAAATGGCGGGGTAGGTATTGGTTTGCTCGCCGGCTACGATGAGTTTGAATTCGATTCCCCGATCCTGCAAGGCAAACAGTGCTTGAAAAAAGCCTTCGGGATTCTTGTCGTACTCCCAGCGATTATTCCATAGGATCACGGCCCGATTATGAGTTGAGGGCCTGCCGGGATCAAAAGCTTTCAGGCTTTTAAGATCAAGGCCCAAATGAAGCACCTCCGACTTTGCCCGAATTTTTGCCACTGCATTTTGCTCGTTGTGATCGGGATAAATGGCCAAAAATGATGGCAGCTCTTTGAGAAATGCGTCCAGCTGATACTGCGAATTGAATAGCACTTTGTCGCTGCTTAAGGCGGTAGTAAAATTGATAAAGCTGTAATGCAGGTCCCGCTTGAGTGCTGGATCAGCATCTTCCGGAGACCAGGGATAGGTCAGCTGATTTTCGTGGAAGTAGGTGATTACCGGTATCTGCGCTGTCCGCTTGCGGGTCAAAGACAGGAAGAGCGAAACATCGAGCATATCAGTGGCAAGGATCAGGTCGGGTTGAAAATTGCTATCCATGAATCTTCTAGCCAGCGTTACCGCGCCACCATGCATCCTCCACTTCCAATGTTGATCCTTGAGACTGAAAAGCTGGTACTCATGTTGGCTATGCATCAGCAGGCCATCTGCCCATTGCTTGTGAGAGCCACCATAAAAGGGTTCAAGAAGAAGGATTTTGCTCATGCTCCGGCTTTCTGCTTAGCTGAACACAAAGGTAAGGCTATTTGATCAATCGATCAGAGCGCACCCAGAGCCACAAAAAAAGGCCGGATACCCTAGGGTAACCGGCCTCAAAGCACTTGACGTGCTTCACCCAGTTTTGATTATCTAATGATCACCTTTTTGGTAAGCTCACGTCCATTTTGCTGCACCTGTACAAGGTAGGTTCCAGCTGGCGACTCACTAATGTCGATCGTGTTTTTGTATTGGCCTTTAAAGTCCGGCTGCACATCTCTATAGACTTCTTTGCCGGCAAGATCCACGATTCGCAACACCATTGAACCCTGCTCGGGCAGGTCAAAGTCGATGGTAAACTTGCCGTTATTCGGGTTCGGGAAGAAATCGAAGTTATTGACAGCCAATCTTTCCTTGGTTGGCAGTTCTAATGCGCCTGACTTGGTATCAATGGAGCGCAGAATTTGCTTGTCCGCCTCATCAGCATCATCAACAAGGACTTTCAGTTTTACAACTTTGGTACCTGTCTCTTCATCAATAATGCGGTCTATGCTTACATTTCCATTCTCACCGTCTATGATGATTACTTCCACGTCTTCATCCATTTCCAACTCCTGTAGATTCCCGTCTTTGTCGCGGAATAGAATTTTTTGTTCCTTGGCCTTCTCTGTCTCTTTCTCAATCATTCCCAGCGGCTTACCACATCCACCATAGAATGCACTGCTACGCTCTTTTTTGCCAAGTACCACTGTCTGTGTTTCTTGGTTTCCGTTGCGAATAAATCTAACTTCAATGATATCTCCAATTTCATGTTCACCAATGATTTCGCTGAGCTCGCCAGGATTTGTGGTAGCTACACCATCAATTGATACGATTCTGTCATCTGATTTCAAACCGGCCGCTTCTGCAGCACTGCCCTCAACAATACCTGTTACATAGACTCCGGGCTCTTCCGAATTTCGCAGATAAACTCCCAGGAATGGTTTGTCTTCCATCGATTCACTAAATCTGGAGTAATCAAAGCTCTGGTGTTTGTGGCGATTATTGATAAAGTCTTCGCATCGGCTTTCGAATAGTTGAGAAGTAGGCTTATCTCCCAAGGTCACATCCACGGTATTGACCACGTCGCCTCTCTTGTACACAACAGAAATCACATCTCCTACTTCAAAGCCAGCCAGGCTGTGGTGCAGGCTGTTTTCCCGACTCAGATTGTTACCATCTATACTGATGATGACATCTTCCGCAAGCAGCCCTGCTTTCTCAGCAGCACTTTCGGGCACTACACGCTTAATCTTCACACCTTCATCTGTGCAATTACAGCAGTAGTCAGGGAATACGCCGAGGAAAGCTTTATTTTCTGATTTGTTGCAGTATTGCTTGAAGATCATCTTCTCACCATCGCGCTCCATTTCGAACATCTTGTTCATTTGATCCTCCATATCTTCAGAATCAAACTTGAAGATGCGAACACCATTGTCATCGTCAATCTCGATGTCTATATGCTGTTGTACGCTTCTGAGAACTTCTTCAATATCTACTTCATCAAGGGACTCGTCTTCAAAATTGAAGCCATCAACATTGATGTGGATATCGACTTCCTTTTCTCCCCCCTCCTTGATATTTAATTTGATATTTCCATTGGGGTCCATGTTTTCCATAGCCCGCTCAAAGTCTTCGATGTTATCGAATTCCCGAGTTTCACCGTCGATATTCACAACGGCTCTAAACTCTTCAGCATCAATATTCTGGGCGAAGCTTGATAGCTGCAACATGCCAAGTGCGATTACAAAAGATAAGCAGTTCAATAATTTCATAGTCGCAATGAGTTTTTTTTGTGTTTTGATTATAAATTTCTCGATTCAAGATTGTTACTTGAGTACCAGTGCTTCAGGTACCTTACAAATGTAGGTATGGCTAAGTTCTTGTACCGTTAAGGAGCGGTTAATTAGTGTTAAATGATGTTAACCATCGGGCGATCAATGAGTAAAGCACGTTATATTGGACAGGAATGAAGAACAAGCAGATATACACGATAGTAGCTCTGATGACTTTTGCTTTGTCGGGCCTTATCCTAATGCAATATCAGTGGATCAAAGATTCTTTGCAAATAAAAGACCAGGCATTTCATCAGGATGTGCACGATGCTATGAAATTAATAGCGGATCGTCTGGAGAAACTGGAGATGGCCAACCAATATGGACACCTATTTGCCCAGGATCCTAGCGGTATCGACATGGAGTATCCAGTGCCTGTTCGCCAAAATGGCCAATTGGACTGGTTGGACAAGAACGAAAAGAGAGAGCTAAATGAGCTTGTAAGACAGTTTTCCAGTAGTGGGGTAGACGAATGCAACGAGTCGGTGTCGATCGAGACTCAGTTTGGTGAATCAGGTATATCCATTAATGTGCGAGCAAGTGCCAGAGAGCAACAAGCCATGCGCAGCCACTTGGGCAAATTATCGCGGATGCTGTCTGACGCCACCACAATTAGAGATTTCTCACAGCGAATTGACCTTTGCCAGGCTGAAAATGTAATTGCGACTACCCTGGATGATGCTGGCCTGGACACTGAGTGGCAATATATGATCATTGCAGATCGAAAGCGGGAAATGCTCAGCTGCTCAGATCCATCTTTCTTTACCAGCTACGACGGTCATTACTATCGGAAACCCCTCTTGCACAAGGATATGTTTTCGGAGTCAGGCAGATTGCTGTTGGCCTTTCCGGAACGCAGCAAATTTATCATCAGCTCTTCCTCTACTATGCTAGGCAGCAGCATACTATTCAATCTGATTATCATTCTGAGTTTCGTCTTTACTATCTACACCATTTACCGTCAGAAAAAGCTCTCGGAAATGAAGACGGATTTCATTAATAATATGACCCATGAGCTGAAAACGCCCATTTCGACCATCAAGCTGGCTTGCGAAATGCTCGCAGACCCGGCTATTTCTCATAATGAATCCAGTCAGAAGCGATTTGCTGGTATCATACGAGATGAAAATGATCGATTGCAAAATCATGTAGAGAAAGTACTGCAATTTGCACGACTTGAAAAAGGCAATTTGAAGCTTAATGTGGAACCAGTAGACCTGCACAAAACCATCAATGACCTAATTGAGAACTTCGCTTTGCGAGTCACCAAGCTAAACGGAAGCATCCGCTGCAAATTAGATGCAACACAACATTTGCTGAAGGCAGACCGAATGCATCTGCAAAACATCATCTCCAACTTGATCGACAATGCCATCAAGTATACTGAGGAGCAACCAAAGATCGAAATTTCGACTAGAAACCGACAAGAGGGTATAGAAGTAGTTGTAAAGGACCATGGTATAGGCATGTCTAAAGAAACAGTTAAACGTATTTTTGATAAATTCTATCGGGTGCCGACTGGGGATATCCACAATGTGAAAGGTTTTGGCCTCGGGCTAAGCTATGTCAAGCTGATGGTGGACGCACATGGCGGATTTGTACATGCAGATAGCCAAATCGGCAAAGGCAGTACGATTTCTGTATTTCTTCCTTTCGAACCTGTAGAACTAACAAACAGTTAAAGAATAAAACCTAGTAGATTATGGGCGCTAAAATATTGGTCGTTGAGGATGATCAGAACCTCGGAAACATTCTGAAGGAATATCTTGAGCTAAAGGGCTATGAACCTACACTTTGTCGCCATGGGGAAGAAGGCTACGATACTTACAATAAGCAGCCCTTCGATATTTGTATCCTTGATGTGATGCTACCCTTTATGGATGGATTCACATTGGCAAAGAAAATCCGAGGGCTTGATAAGGAAATCCCCATCATCTTTTTGACTGCCAAGTCGCTACCAGAAGATCGAATCCAGGGATTCAAGAATGGAGGTGACGACTATATGACCAAGCCTTTTAGCATGGAAGAATTGAGCCTCCGTGTAGATGCCATTCTGCGGCGCTCTCAATTCAACGATGTATTCGACAATAATGTCAATGAGTTTGATATAGGAAGCTACCACTTCAACTTCATAGAGCAAATGCTACGACATGGAGATGGGGATACTAAGCTAACTACTAAAGAGGCAGCTTTGCTAAAGATGCTGGCCCAGCACAAAAACAAAGTGCTCGAACGAGAATATACGCTCAAAACCATCTGGGGTGAAGACAGCTACTTCACCGCCAGAAGCATGGATGTCTTTATTGCCAAGCTACGCAAATACCTGAAAAAGGACGAGCAGGTTAGGATTATCAATATCCATGGAAAGGGCTACAAACTCGTGGATTTGCAGAAGGCCTAAGGGGCCTTCTTAAATCCCATGTCTTCGTCTCTGTCGCTGATATCCTTCACCAGTCATTCGCGGCTCATAGCCGAGCACATAGCGCAATTGCAAAGTGAAATTTCTAGGTGAATCAAGAATACCTGGTCGTAGCGCATACTCCTCATTCAGGATATTCTTGGAAATGAAGCTCAAACGGAAATCGTCGGTGAAGTTGTAGGCTACCCGAACATCGTATATTTGCTTCGGATCGCTGTTCAATTCTCGGAAGGCAGTAAAGCCTTCCAGAATACCGAAAATGGTATCGATATTCTCCATAAAGCTGTAGTGACGAACGGCAGCTCCAATGGTAAATTTCCTGATGTCCGCCTCCAGATCTGCCGAAGCAGTATGTCTGAATCTGTATTTCAAGAGCGAACGCTGCGTTTCCGGATCAGGCTCCCTGTAGTTGTCGAAGGCGCTTTGCACATAATCCGTGAAATTATTGAGCGTAGTGTCTACCCGAAGGTTTACCGGGTAAGTGTAGGTGTATCCCGCAAATGCCCTCACAGGCACATTGGCAATCTTTCCGTTTCCGTTGAGTCCAAACTCAAAGCCGGCGATTCTCACTTCAGGAATATTTACGGACTTAAATCCAATGGCCTGGTTTGGATCGTTTGAGGTTGGGTTCCAGTTGTTGAAGCGGAACTCCACCATGTTTTTGTACTCGCTCCAAAACAAAGCCATATCTGCAAAGGCAACCCAATCGCTGATTTTAGCCTTTTGTTTTACTCCTATTTCTGCTGTCCAACCAGTTTCCGGTTTGATGTCGTGGTTAGAGAAAATATTAATTAGGCCACTAAACTGGTAATCTACATATCGTTCCACCATGCCAGGCATCCTGTAGCCCTGTCCATAAGAAGTACGCAAGAAAGTATTCTGCGCTACCTGATAGTTTGCTCCTAAACGCACCGAGGGAATCACTTCGATTATGTCTTCCAATTGAAGCATTTCCGCTCTTACTCCTCCACTTAGCGATAAGCGGCCGAACTCTTGGTCCATCTGCCCGTACAAAGCACTAATACTACCAATGCGGTCGCCAATGTCGGTATCTTGCACAACCACCAAACTTGAGTAAGCACCAAGGATCATATCCGTTCTGCTACGATCAAAAGTCTTGGCAAATTGATAATCGGCAGAGAAAATGTGTGAGTGCTGATCCACACCGGGCCGCACAAGCCGTACACCATAATACCTGCTTTTCAAACTATGCTTATTACCATTTTTGTCGAAGGTGGTCATCCAGGGATCTACATTGTACCATAGGTATTTGTAGCTTCGTTCTGTTACAGGCTGTAATACGCCTTCATTACCATTGTCCCAAATGATAAAGAGACCTTCCTTACTTAGCATCCCTGCCCCATTGATTCCATAAGTCAGATTCTTATGCTTATCAGAGCGGAAACGCGTTTTCCAGTTAATGCGCCCCCATTTATCATCCTCACTGTATCGGAATCCCTTTTCGTAGTGCAAATTCCCGCCAAGCACCAGATCCATCTTTTTGAATTTCTGTCTGTGCGAGAAATTTGTGCCCAAAGAAAAAGGTGCAGACGTAGTGTCACCCCACCACTGACTTTCCTTGCGTCTGGGACTGTCAGTCGTATTTGCATAGAAGTTGAAGCGGGTTTCTGGTTTGGCTTTCGGCTCTGCTGTTTTGATGTGAATCACACCGTTGAGGGCGGAAGCCCCATACAGCAAACTTGCAGATCCTTTAAGGACCTCAATCTGCTCGATATTTTCAACCGGCACAAAATTCCACTTCACATCACCTCGATCCGCAGAGAGCAGAGGCTGCCCATCTACCACCAGCATCACACGGCTTCCTGCTCCATAAGCGTATCCGCTTCCACCGCGAATACTGGCCTGCCCGTCTAAAACCTGGACCCCCGGAATTTTCTCAACAATCTCAGAAAGCCCAATCGAGTTATTATTCTCAATCACATTCGATTGGATCACATCCACAGAGAGCGTTTCCTGCTCAATACGCTTATCAAATTTGCTCACTGAAACGACCACCTCATCGAGGGCTGTAGGACTCGGCTGAAGATATATCTTTGGCACTAAAGTGGTTGGCTCTGAAATACTTACTTCTCGTGAAACGGCCTCGTATCCTATATAGCTGATACGAAGTGTATGCGAACCGTAATCGGCATTGAACTCGAACTTACCGTCAAGGTCAGTCGTGCCACCAACTCCCTCTCCTAGTGTCACCGAGACGCCGATAAGGCCCTCACCAGTATTTTGATCCACAATTATTCCAGAAAGTGTACTGCTCTGAGCAGCAAGTCCTAAGCTACAGAGACTCAGAAAAATCACCAAGCCGATTTGGGTACAAAAGTACCTGATTTGTGTTTGCATCGTGTTAGGTTTGGGTTAAGGGTTCACAGGTAGTAAAGATACACTATATGCCAAGAAATAATCGAACAATTAGCGCCAGATATGTTAAATCTGATCATCAAGTAAAACGGGCAACCCTCCATAGAAGGTTGCCCGCATTAGCACTGATTCACTATGAATTACTTATCTATTAAGGGACAGAGAATCCATAACTATCCCTAATTGTCTTCAACTGTTTCCATTTGCTTTTTCTCATTATACATCACCAACTCCCCTTCAAAAGAATCGATAATCACCGGATAATCCTTAATGATGTCTCCACTAAGTATCTTCTTGGACAGCTTATTGATCAATTGCTTCTGAATCACCCGCTTCACTGGTCTGGCACCATATTGAGGATCAAATCCTGTACGACTTAGCCAGTCCACAGCTTCTTCCGTAAAGGACATGCTAAATCCATTCTGCGCCATCATCGACCGAACAATGTTTAACTGTATACGAACGATCGAAGACATCTGTCCCGTATTCAACGGCTGGAAGGTAATTATCTCATCTATCCGATTGTAAAACTCTGGCCTAAGCGTATTTTTCAATCGCTCTTGCACCTCAATCCTGGTGGTATCATAAACCGATAACAAATCTTCCTCTGCGACCCCTTCGAAATTCTTCTGGATGATATCCGCACCCAAATTCGAAGTCATGATGATGATCGAGTTTCTGAAGTTGGCTATACGGCCTTTGTTATCCGTAAGCCTTCCTTCATCCAAAACCTGCAAAAGAATATTGAAAACATCCGGATGGGCTTTCTCAATCTCATCCAATAGTACCACCGAATAAGGTTTGCGCCTCACCGCTTCTGTCAACTGA
Source organism: Chitinophagales bacterium (assembly GCA_020629005.1). Classification (GTDB taxonomy): domain Bacteria; phylum Bacteroidota; class Bacteroidia; order Chitinophagales; family UBA2359; genus JAHDDV01. The sequence continues at coordinate 22,086 of JAHDEE010000025.1, read as the reverse complement.
CCACCTTCTTCGTAACCTACATAACCAGGAGGCGCACCGACAAGCCTTGCCACCGCATGCGACTCCTGAAACTCCGACATATCGATTCTGGTGATGGCATTGTCATCATTGAACAGATAGGCGGCCAGGGCCTTTGCCAATTCTGTTTTTCCTACACCAGTAGTACCCAGGAATACAAAGGAACCAATCGGCTTCTTTGGATCGTGCAGTCCTGAACGGCTTCTACGAATCGCATCAGATACCGCCTCAATTGCATCATGCTGGCCAACCACACGTTTATGCAATTCCTCTTCCAACTTCAATAGCTTTTCCCGCTCGCCCTCTAGCATTCTGCTCACGGGTATAGAAGTCCATTTTGAAACGATGGCCGCGATATCCTCAGCATCAATTTCTTCTTTCACCATCCTGCTCGCACCATCCAATTCAGCAAGTCTTGCCTCCAGCTCTATTATAGCGTTTTCGGATTCCTTGATCTTTCCGTATCGTATCTCAGCTACCTTTGCATAATCATTTGCACGTTCCGCCTGATCGGCCTCGTGCCTCAGCGACTCAATGTCTCTACGAGCTATCTGGATCTGATCAATGATGTCCTTTTCTTCTTTCCATTTGCTGTAAAGACTGTTTCTGGCCTCATTTAGATTGCGCAACTGCTCGCTAAGAGAAGACAACTTAGCTTCATCTTTTTCTCGTTTGATGGCCTCCCGTTCTATCTCCAACTGGCGTATTCTGCGGTTGATCTCATCCAGTGCTTCCGGCATCGAATTCATTTCCAATCGCAACTTTGCCGCAGCCTCATCAATCAGGTCTATGGCCTTGTCCGGTAGAAAGCGATCCGTAATATATCTGCTCGACAACTCCACGGAGGCGATAATGGCCTCATCTCTAATCTTCACATTGTGGTGATTTTCGTAACGCTCCTTCAAGCCCCGTAGAATCGACACCGAGTCTTCAATGCTAGGCTGGTCAACGACCACCTTCTGGAATCTTCGCTCCAGCGCTTTATCCCGCTCAATGTACTTCTGATACTCTGCAAGCGTCGTCGCTCCCACGGCACGCAGCTCACCGCGAGCCAAAGCAGGCTTCAGAATATTGGCCGCATCCAGCGCTCCTTCGGTCTTGCCCGCTCCTACCAGTGTATGTATCTCATCAATAAACAAGATGATGCTTCCACCCGCTTGTTTGATTTCCTTAATCACCGACTTCAGCCGCTCTTCAAAATCCCCACGAAATTTTGCCCCAGCCATCATAGCTCCCATATCGAGGCTGTAGATGGTTTTTGTCAGCAAATTTTCCGGCACATCGCCATTTACAATACGATGAGCCAATCCTTCTGCAATCGCTGTTTTTCCTACACCAGGCTCCCCCACAAGAATCGGATTGTTCTTTGTTCTCCTGGTCAAAATATGCAACAGCCTTCGGATCTCCTCATCACGTCCAATCACCGGATCGAGCTTTCCCTCGGCAGCGGCCTCATTCAAATTGCGTGCATACTTTTCCAGAGCGTGATAAGTCGCTTCGGCGTTCTGTCCACTCACCTTGCTTCCCTGTCGAAGTGAGGCAATTGCAAGACGCAAACCTTTGCTGGTAGCTCCCTTGTCTTTGAGCCACTGAGACACCTCATTCTTAGTCTCCATAATGGCCAATAATAAATGCTCCAGAGAAATGTACTCATCTTTCAACTCCACCATCAAAGTCTGAGCTTTCAACAATACCTTGTTACTAGCCGCAGAAAGATAGTGATTGTTGTCTCCGGTCACTCTTGGAAATTTAGCCGCCGAATCATCTAAAAACTGACTCACAGTCGAAGGCTGAATCTCCATTTTCTTTAGCAGATGTCGAATGATGTTCTGGTCTGCTTCCAGCAAACCTATCATCAGGTGGGTCACTTCGATTGCCGCGTGATTTCGCTCCATTGCAATTCGCTGTGCACCCGCAACCGACTCCTGCGCCTTAATCGTGAATTTGTTAAAGTTCATAGTTTGTTTTTGTTTTCGCTCTATGCGACCAACCTTTTAGAAAGCCGCACATTCTACACAACAACACGAAGGTGTCAAAGGATGTGCCGCGCACACATATCGGAATTATTGTCACATTTTTCTGCCAAAATGCCAGGCATAGCGACATTCTGGCCGCAAATCCCGGCTATTTCGTCAGCTTACTTGCAAGGTCAAATGATAGATTTGCTCTTTTTTTCAGGAGCGAAATTTTCTCTTTTCGCGCTACCGGGCCACTCGCTATCCATTGCAATGCAGGCGGCATTCAGGCGCTTCGTGTATCCAGTGGCCTTGTCTCTCCTTTGGTCGAGCCAAGTCCACTGGCACACTCAGTGCCTGTCTGCCGCCTGCATTTCCATTGCTATCGAGGCTATTATGAAATAGTCTCCGCCGCGTATCTCAAAACCTGTCCCAAATTGCATCAAAAATCGGACAGTCATGGATTCCCTATCCCTAAGTTTAGTCACCTAAACTATTGCAAATTCCTCCCGCTCTAATTCTGAAACCAGTTTTGACAAATACTGTGGGCTGATTCCCAGGTAGGATGCAATGTGCTTTTGCTGGATTCCACTTTCAAACAAGTAGGCTTTGTGGGCTTTCAAGTATAGGTACTCATCACGAGCGGTTTGCCCAGTCTCCAATCGTCTGGAATAAGATTTGACAAACCTGGCCAGACATTCTCTGATTACCTCTCGATAAACATCGTAGAGACTCTTGAGGTCCAGCCGCCAAATGGCTTCTTCCAGTTCGACCAAATCAAAGGTCAAGATTCTAGCAGATCCCGACACAACTTCCAGACGCTCATGCCCGATTTGTTCCCTATAACTTGACTGTGACAGATAGAATCCGGCAAACTGGTTATCGCTGTCAGTAGAAAAGCAGCAGACCTTTTGCTCTCCCGCTATATCGATGATGTAATAGGCCAATACCCCTTCTAGTATAAACACCATCTTGGAACGTGATTCAGGACTTTGAATCTTGGTTTGCCCCTTTATATGTTGGTACCGGAAAAGGTGTGCGATCTTAGCAAACATTTGTGGCGTCACTGTTGGGTTGACGCTTCGAAAAAACTCAAGGAGTGTGTTTTTCATGGCTCAATTCTTTTGTTAGTTTATGTAAATGGAGACCATCTTGACCCAGGCCAACAAAACATTGACCTTCCAGACACAAGGATTGGGTTCATGATGGCTATCTCTAAAGTAAAAACATCTATTTCATGTATACAAGATCAATTCGAATGAATCTTCACAACTTATATAGCAAATGACACTCTTGTGACTCAGGGCAATAGTGGCTCAAAAACTAAGTGCGCAAGCCTTGCTGAGCTCTATACCCTATACCCATAAATTAAAAGCGATGATCAGTAAGTGACTTAATATATGTTAAGTCGGAGCCTTTTTTCGACCGATTTTGACTTTGGCCTAACATCGTAATTGCTTTTTGAATTGCAATGAGAAACTTGGCCAGTGCCTCGTTTCTACGAGGGAGAATGGTGCAAAATAGCCCCGACAGTAGCGGTATGAGCCGCCGGGCAGGCCGTGTGAGGCATGGCTGATGGGGGCTCGGAGCCTGCGGAGAGACCACAGCAGCCATAAGCCGAACCGGCCTGCCCAAGGGGAATAATAGCGGATGGCGGGTAGCCCAGTTCTACGACCGAATCAGTTCCGCTCCAAAAAAAATCTAATCTTTGTCTTCAGCTTGCTTATTTGATTCTCGATCAGGATCGGTCCTAAACCTCATCACTTTGAAAGGCCGATTATATAAGTCTGTGTCAGCGAAAGGCTCAATGCGCACACTGGTCTTATATGCGTGTATAAGCAAATCCGCCGCATCGATCTGCCCGATCATGCCGCGATCCTCGTATAGCACGGAGACCTGTCCCCCAAAATGCAGGAGGTCACCTGGCTTGGCTTTGCGGACAGGCTTTAGGTGCTTTAACAGGGATTTCGGTCCCCAATAGGGAATTTTATCCCCCATTCTTCGACGGCCATAAATGGCCAGTTCGGCGCAGTCGGTGGCGATGTGTAGATCTGTCTGATGTCCCAGATGCCCCAGCTGTTTGGGAGGCAATGCGAAGGGAAGATTTAAAAGCTCGGTGAGGTAGCCAAGGTAGTCGTCCGATTGGCGCACGACCAGCTGGATGATTTCCTCATGCTTGAGATGCAGGGCATCGGTGGTGTGCAATTGACTGGAGTGCAGCTTGATCAGGCCAAATAGATAAGTGCCCGGCTTCATTTTTTTTAGTGTGATAGATTGGGCCTTCTGCGCAGGACTGTGATAGTGCGACTGTGTATACTGAATTGGCTCAATGTGGTCGGTGGAAGTCAAGAGATTGTCGTAGGCCTTCAATACCGGTTGGTAGCAATACCAATGTGCCGGATGATCCGCCGTGAGTCTCAGGCTATCCGACGTATGCAAGTATATGGAATTATGCTGCAGTACTGTTTGCTGATTCAGTTCGATGCTCATTGTGGTCTGAGCAGAAAGGGAATTGCAAAACAAAAGCAGCAAGCAGGCTCTTAAAAATTCCATGGTTCGGTGCCGATAAGGATTAATTCGCTGATGCTGACATGATCGTGCTTTCGTCCTGGATAGACCTCGTTTATGATGATGCGTAGTTCGCGAATCTGCGAATAGGGTTCGCCGGTATCATAAACCGTTTCCGTGCAATCTCCATAGAGCTGCTCAGCTGGATTCTTATAAGGCACATCCTCATAGAAGGTAGTGTGGTTGTCTGTCCAACCAAGATCTTCTCCTTGATAATAGGCGTGTAAATCTACCGTGAGACTCTTGATCCGGCTGTAATCGTAGAAAGCTTCTTCTGAACTGAAGTTACCGTTGAACATCAATATTGCGCAGAGCGTTCGAAGGGTATCCAGTTTAAAGTAAATGGTGTCACCGCGTTCCGCAAATGGCTTGTCAGAAATCCAGGCAGTTTTGTAATCCTCATCTCTGAGTACAGAGCACAGTTTGGGATCCGTGGAAGCGTTGATGCTTGTTTGCAAAATCTCCTTATCCAGCAACTTACCTTTCTCCAGTTCTTCGGCGTACTTTGCAGCGGAATTATTATAGGAAAGAATGAGTGGCGCTGCATTTTTGAGGTCGAAGTTTTCGGCACTAAAGTGATAATGACCATCTTCAAAGCTAATCGCTGAGCTATCGATCTTTGCTCCTTTGGCAAGCAGACTGCTGGCATCTATTTCCATCGAAAAATGTTCTAGCTGGCCATCGCCCCAGTGTTGTGTAGGGCTGAAATCGTAGATCAAGCGACGATTGCCATAAGAAGTAAAAATGCTTTTGTTTGTGGCGAAATCTTCAAAGCCATTGAGCACTTTGTAATGAACAGAAAGCTTCGTAGTAGCACCAGCTTCTAATTTCAAATCGGCTAATTGCCAACTGCGCATGCATTCATATTCTTCGTATGGGTAGTGCCCTTCACCGGAATGAAAAGTTTCCTCTTCCACTCTTTGCCTCTGTTTCAAAGTGTCTCCATTGAGCAGGAAGTGAAAATATGGCAACACGCGAGTACTCATTTCAAATCCCTCCACCCCGTAGATGTCTGCAATGTCTATCGGAAATCCGTAGGTCACTTCTGAAGATTCTTCAGAGGTATTCTCTAGCCAGTAGTCGACAACAATAATGCTGTAATCATCTTCCAGCTTAATCCTGAGGTTTTCCTCGATCAATTGTACATTACTTTCTTGCTGCAATACAATATTGCCTGTTTTGTACAGGTCGGAGCCATCTACCGGGCCACCATTGGCCAATGACAGCTGAGGCAGCAGCAGGAGCATGAAAGAAAGCCATTTTTGCATTGTCGCTTGATTTTTGCCCAATGGTAAGTTAAATTGTTCTTGGCTGCAAGTCTAATTG
>JAHDEE010000025.1:0-16119 GCA_020629005.1 Chitinophagales bacterium | reverse complement strand
GCTCAGTTTAGTGCTGTGCAAACCTTATACGAGGAACCATGCTCTGAAATCCTTGCCTTTCGAGCCTCTGCTGATCTGGATGGTGATGGTGACACGGATCTGATCCGAAATTGTGGTTGGCTGGAAAATGATGGTAATGGCAATTTTGATACGATCAACTACTGGGATTCCAGTTATACATTTGATCAGGTGGTGACGGGAGATGTCGATGGGGATGGAGATATTGATTTGGCCGTTAGAGCGGGTTCAATTTTTCTGATGAGAAATGATGGAAGTGGCGAATTCGATATCGAATTGATTTCTGGAGCGTCCTTCAGAATCGAGGGCCTTGCCGATGCCGATCTGGATGGTGATCTGGATTTATTTTGTCTGGTTGCTTTTACTTCCAATACCGGCTTTGAATGTGTGTGGATGGAAAATAAGGGGGATTCTTTTGAAGGTCCGAATTACACAGGTGTTGTGATGCCTCAGCTACTTGGCTCGGTGGATCTGGAAATGGCAGACCTTGATCTGGATGGAGATGTCGATTTAGGGACTGCGATATACGGAGAGTTCGGCGTTTACCGGAATCTGGAAGGAAGCTTCGTTCACGATACCACCTTTGTTTATGATGTGGGACTGTACGAAAATGTCTTTGCGGATCATAATGGGGATGGTTATCTGGATGTGGTTTCAATTGCGAATGCTGAGAACGGCGGTATAGAAGTATCCGTGCAAGAGAGCGATGGTTCTGGTGGCTTCGCAGAGTTTGTTTACCAAACTTTTGAGGGGCCCTTGTATTTCGACAATACAATATTGGATCTTAATGCAGATTCGAAACTAGATATTCTCAGTCTGGGCGAAGGGATAAAAGTATTCCTGAACGATGAGTTAGGAGGATTTGTGCAGCAGGAATCCCCCACATTGGACGAGGTAGACTATACGTATTGCACTGCTGTCAAGTTTGCCGAGGAGGGCAAATACAAATTACTTTATCATAATCCCAGCATCAGCACTACAGCAATAATCGGAGTAGAGGCACCGGCAAGCATACAAACTTTGAAACCTTACTACGGAACCCAGGTGCAAGACTGGGAGGTATTTGATATTGATTCAGATGGAGACAGGGATATCCTGGCATTGTTTTACAACGCCGGTCTACTACTCTTCGAAAACCAGCAGGATAGTTTTGCAGAAGCCAGACTGCTGCTGCGGTTGCATGCACAAAATCAGATGACAGCGGCGGACACTGATATGGATGGTCGGGATGAACTTTGGTTTTCAGGCAGCAGTGCGGATCAGACAATCAGGTGTTTTGAAATCGACGCGGACGGCGAACTGCAATTGGATCAAAGCTATGATGGACCTACCAATTATGTTCACGTCTTTGAGTTTCACGACATACAGGGTGATGGGATTGAAGATCTGGTCATGTGGCAGGCTCAGAATCAGGTATATTATGGCGATGGTGAAGGAAATCTTATGCCACCGGAGCCGCTGGTGCAAATTCCAAATGGTACTTATGCCATTTACGGCGTAGATATGATGGATTGGGATGTAGATGGTCTAACTGACGCGGTAATCTATAGTCCAACTCCATCCGGAGATCTGGGACTTTCGGTTTGCAGGAACACCGGTATAGCCCCTCTTGAGCAACCCCAAACGCTTGTCACCCTCAATGGAGATAATCAGAGCTTTTTGGATGTTGATGAGGACGGAGATTTTGATGTCCTGGTCAGGCAAGGTGGTCTGCTTGGAGATCTTATACTGTACGAAAACCAAGCAGGGGCAATAGTGAATCAGCAAGTGTTAGCAACAGATTTACCTCCTCTCGGCTCGGCCGAGTTTCTGCAACATGAACTCAACAGTGACGAACATAAGGACTTGATCATTGACAATCGATTCATGCTCAATGACGGTAATGGCAACTATCAGCTTAGTGCGACTATTGCTTCACATTGTGAATACAATACCTTGGCAGACCTCATTGGAGATGAAAAGGAAGAGCTGCTTCGTTTTGAAAACGGCAAATTGGTTTTGTATGAAAAAGATGAAACGATTACTAGTACTGCCATAGAGCCAAATCAGGAAACTTTTAGCATTGCACCAAATCCGGCACACGACATGATGCGTTTATGCTTTGCGGAAGATAGAAGCGATGCTTATACGGTTACCATTTACAGTTCTAGTGGCCAATTGCAATGGCGACAAGTGATTGCCAGCGATGGCAATGTGGATGTATCCAAACTTAGCGGTGGGACCTATTTGCTGCAAGTTTCATTGGGGGACGAAAATCTGGGTACACTACCAGTGGAGATTCTGGATTAATTGCGGGCGGCAAAAAGCCGCTATCCACAAATGGACAGCGGCTTCTTAATATTGTAGAATCGCTTTAGTCGTTTGTACTAAGCTTGTTTATTTTCAATTATGCGTGCATTTCAGTGGCAGCAAAGTGGAAGTTTGCTTCAATCAATGCATTCTCATCAGAATCGGAACCGTGCACTGCATTTTCTCCGATGCTGGTTGCGTACAACTTCCTTACAGTGCCTTCTGCAGCTTCCGCAGGATTGGTTGCGCCTATTAAGGTACGAAAATCTTCTACAGCATTCTCTTTTTGCAGCACTGCAGCTACAATCGGTCCTGAGGACATGAAGTCTACAAGCTCTCCGTAGAACGGACGTTCTTTGTGTACTTCGTAAAACTCCCCAGCTTTAGCTTTGCTCAGCTGAGTATATTTCATCGCAACGATTTTGAATCCTGCCTTATTAATCATCTGAAGAATGTTGCCGATGTTGTTTGCTTTAACTGCATCGGGCTTGATCATTGTCAAGGTAATGTTACCTGCCATGGGTTTATTCTTTTTGTTCTAAAAAACGCTGCAAAAGTAACCATTGGAGACCAAAATGAGAATTTCTGTTTTGATATTTTCTGGTGTGCTCAAATTTATGGACATTTATGAGATTTTTATTACGCAAAACCGTGCTACCCACCCTTATATATGATGCAATTTGATGAAGTTCGGCAGCTGCTGAGTCAAAGAAAAAAGATAGTTCTTACCAATCACAATAATCCCGATGGCGATGCCATGGGTTCCGCTTTAGGATTGTGTCACTTTTTACGAAAACTAGATCATGAGGTCGAGGTTGTAGTTCCTACCAACTATCATGAATCGCTTCACTGGTTACCTGGCAATGAGGAGGTCATAGTTGCGGAAACTCAGCTTCAGAAAGCCATAGATTTGGTAAAGGATGCGGACATAGTTTTCTCTTTGGACTACAATGGACTGGATCGTATAAGCTTTGTTGGAAAAACTATTGAAGCCTGCAATGCTGTAAAGATCATGATTGATCATCATCTGGAGCCAGAAAATTTTGCAGACTATGCTCTCCATGATACCAAGTCAAGTTCTACAGTGGAATTGGTCTATGATTTTATCGGAATGATGGGCGGCAAGGAAATGATTGATGTTGACATTGCTACTTGTATCTATACTGGCCTCATCAGTGACACCGGTCGTTTCAAGCATGCATTGTTTACGCGAAAGCCCTTTGACATAGCAGCGGACCTCTATGAAAGAGGTATTGATCCTACCGAAATCAGCAGACAAATATTCGACAGCTTTCAGGAAAAGGAATTACGGTTCAACTGCTATTGCATCTCGCAGAAGATGACCATGCTGATGGAACATCACACAGCTTACATTACTATAGACCAAGCTGATATGGACCAGTTTGGTATCGATTACAAAACATTCGAGAGCGGGGCATTACTTGCGCAGGGCATGAGCATCAGAGGGATCAAAATGCTTGTCTTGTTTATTGAACGAGGAGGGCCCGTCAAGATTTCTTTTAGATCACGAGGGGATGTCAATGTGAGAGATTTTGCAAACCGACACTTCGATGGAGGTGGCCACAAGAATGCATCTGGTGGAAGATCAGACGTAAATGTTGCCGAGACAGTAGAGAAGTTCCTATCTGTACTTCCCGAGCTGCACAGTAGCCTTCAGGAAGTGTAAATCAATGGAACATGAAGGAATGTTATGCAGGTATTTGTTTGTCATTGCTGCTTCTGGTTTCGGCCTGCAATACTACGGAAAATAAGGTCTTGCTGAGCAATGGGATTGAAATGATCCACCACAAAAAAAATGATGGCCAAAAGCCGCAATTTGGCGACTTTATCGGATTGCGTTTCCAGCACAGAAATCACAAAGACTCAATCTACCAAAACTCCTTTGATACGGAGCCTTCTTCGTTTAAATACACTGAGCACCTGTTTCAGGAAACGCTGCTGGAAGGACTTGGAATGATGTCTGTCGGGGACAGTGCAAGTTTTCTTATCCCTGTTAGTAAATTATTTCCTGATGCGAGTAAGCTCCCTCGCTTTATTCGCAGTGGCAAACATGTCACACAAATCGTTACGCTCGATTACGTGAAGGATGCCGAATCCTACAATAGAGAACGTAGGGAGCGGCTTGAAAAGGAACGAGGAGAAGACCAAAGAAAAATTGTCGCCTTTGTTAAGGAAAACAAACTTGAGGTAAGTCCGACCGCTTATGGCTATTGGCTGAGTACCGATCCGGATAAACTACCTAAATCAGATCCTAGCGGCAAGGAGGTTTGGTATCAGATAAAGATGAGTTTGTTGGATGGCACCCTGCTATATCAATCCAGCAAAGAGAAGCCAGAAAAGCAAATTTTTGGACAAGCCAGAACGATCCCTTCACAAGTAGAAAGTCTGCTATTTCAGTTACCGATAGGATCTGAGGAAACATTAATACTTCCATCCCGTATGGCCTACGGGCGAAGAGGCATCTCGAAGCCCTTCAAAGTTCCGCCTTATTCGCCAATCGTGTACGAGTTGCAAGTTGAGAAAGTCGACTATGTAGTTTTGAATGATCAGTAGTATTATTCGACATGGGCTTTGAGCAGCTTAGCTGCTTCGGCTTGCTTGTAATGCCCAGAGTCCCGGGCTATTGCATTCCAAAGTTCGCGAGCCTTATCAGCTTGTTGGTTCTTAGCATAAGCTAGACTTAGAAGCCAGCTGGCTTGTTGTTTGTAATTGCTCTGGCTTTGTGCCACTCTTTCCAAATAGTGAACGGCATCTTCAAGATTGCTCTGTTCCTGATACAGACTTGACAAGCCATAATAGAAGTATACTCGAAGATCCGTATCACCACTTTTGATCAATTCTCTAAAATTGCCACCAGCTTTCGTGAAACTTCCGGCTTCATACAATTCAAAGGACTGCGCCAGTAATTTTTCTCTTTCGTTATCGATTGTGATCGAACGCACATTTTGGGGCCCCGGATAAGTTTCGGACAAGTGTATTGCCAGTTGAGACTGCATGCTAAGTTGGGAAGTGAACATGCCACGTGCCAGGAAGCCTAGCAGTCCTATTAGCAAAGCTGCTGCCATCCATTGCACATGCCTCCGCTTGCTTTCCATATTCACGACAGGCCTTGGATAATCTTGCGCGTCTTTTTTCGCGATCCGTGTTAGGCGACTTGAAGCTGCGAGAAGCTTCTGTTCCATTTGTTCACGACCTTCTACTTCGGCAGACATGTATTTGATTCCCTGCAACATTGTTTTGCAATGTTCACAGCTTTCAAAATGCTCTACTAGTCCACCTGTAGATTCTCTACTGGTGAGTCCGTAGTAATAGTCGGCAAGTAGATCATATGGAATCTCATTGGCGCAGATCGGTTCGGTGTCGAATCCCCTGTTGTTGTCACTCATTTCTATAGTGCTTTAGATATTCCTTTAGTCTCGAACGGCACTTGGACTTGAGGTTTGCAACAGTCTTTTCTGACATGGAGAGTTGTTCTGCTATTTCCCTGTTTCCGAAACCTTGTTCATGAAGATTCCAGATTTTCCATTCACGTTCATCCAGCTGACTTCGAATTTCCTGTCGGAGTGCATGAAGCTGCAGATTGAGTTCAGCTCCTGCGGGATGAATTTTTGGCAATATGGGAAGCAATTTTTCTCTAATTTCACGTCTGTTTTTCTCTTTAGATAGATGTGAATTGCAGGTGTTTCTGGCTATGGTGTAAAACCAGCTTTTGGGACTTTGTATGTCTTCTAATCCCTCGTAATCTAGCATCTTATTAATGCTTTCCGCGGCGAGGTTTTCAGCTACAACAATATCCTTTACAAAGCTATTGCAAAACAAGATCAGGGATTTGAAGCAATGCTGATAACTATCATTCAAAGCTTTATCGTCCTTATTCAGTAATGCAGTAACCATTTCTGCAAACATATCTTTTCCAGTGCTCTCTGACTTTAAGACGGATAACAGACGGACATTTCCCAGCGATCGAATAAAAAACTGAAAGCGTGCAGAAAAATAGTTGAAAAGCGAAGAAGAGAAATTGGGATTCAGTAGAAAATTCACATTTTTTCTTTGAAGAGGTGCGACTGGTCGAATATAGGGAAAATTGTGTTTAGCATCGAACTGTAATCACTTGAATAGTAAATGATTTGAAAAGTACGTGGGAAAAGTTTTGTCGTCACAGGTCTACTATTCAAAGATCGTAAAATGCGGATCGTAGGCCGATTTGTACTGAACGAAAGCAGTTTGTGATCATTATTCCAATTGTAAACACACGTCACATAACAACGAAGTCAAGTGTATGTCCCCTACCTTGGCTAACGAGTGTGCGTAGCAGGCTACCCCTGGTTTTGAATTGGAAGAATTAGACTAAGCAGTTGAGTCTATTTTCATAATTGTAAATCTTTTCAAAACCTTCTATGATGACAAAAGTCCTTAAAGTAATCATGATCACGGCTGACAAAGTCGACCATTTGCAAAAGTACGGAGATCTAAGCAGCTATAAAGCTCCAACTTCATCTGACAAATACACTTCACTGTTGGTGGCCGCCGATCCAGTTATTCTGCCAAAGATTCAAGGTGGCACCGAGCCTCCTATTCCAGATCCCGATCCGGTTGATCCAGACTACTCAATTCCCACGCCTGTGGAGCCAGGCGATGAACTAAATCTTTTGATAGGCTACGAACTGAACAGTCCGCCTAAAAACGTGACAGGCTTCTCCTTCATATTAGTGGACAAGAAATCCCTTAAAGAGGTGAAGTTGGAATCACGACAGAGCACCGTTAAGACTGAGGATGGAAAGACACCTGTTCAGGATTCATTTTTCCTTAGCATACCAAAAGACCAACCTAAAGGCCTGTACTTCCTCAAGATTGAAATGCTATACAAACTTGAGGCAGATCAATCGCCAACCAAGCGGGCACCCTATATGCCATTGATTGAAGTCAAGTAATTGCCATTGTTGCCTAAGCGACAAGTAGAAATATTTTGACCACAAGTGATATGGGCTAATTGCAATAGCAGTTAGCCCATATTTTGTGCCGTGTTTGTTAATATTTTGACCGGCTCAAATCGCAGAGTTCGGATCCTTTCCAAATGCAATTGTTCAAGTTGATACTTAAGAGAGCGTGATATTTGTGACGAGGGACAGTAGCAGACAATTCCAGGTAAGAAACCTTCTTCATATACAGCTAAATACTGTAACTTTCGAGGTAGATACTCTCAAAGCTCTGGAATGACCCTAAGATTTCTCATCTGCTGCTTCTTAGCTCTTGGCATAACCCATACCTGCCTCGCTGAGTCGACTGATTGTGCCGAGTATCTTCCTACAAGTGACTCGGACCCTAGTAAGGTAATCGAGCAGGCCTTCGAGCTTTTTGAATTGGCCAGGCAACTCAAAGACAGTCTGCCGGATAGCAGCATCGCTTGTTATGAGCAGGTCGTGTGTCAAAGTGAGGCATTTGACTTGCTGGGTTGGAAATGTGCGGCTTTGTGTGAACTTTCAGATATTCACCTGCAGCAAAATAAATTCCAGCGAAGCATGGAGCTCGCTAGAGAAGCTCTTGAACTAAATGACCCGTCTTCCGAGCATTATTCCACGAGGCGAGATTTTGTCGTCCAAAGTACGCTCGCCAAATGCCATCTGAAAATGAATCTTCCGGAAGAGGCGATTGAATTCTTTAAAGAGGCACTGAGAGTCCAACGAATGCTCTCCGAGAAAGCCTTTGCCAATCACATCCAAACCAGCTATTACAACATAGGCAAGAGCTACATGGACCTGGGAGACTATCTGCATGCGGACGACTATCTGAGCAAGGCTGTGTTGCAGTATGATGATCCTAAAACGGGATTCAAGACCTATGTATACAGCCTGATTCTTCGAGCAAGGGTAGCACACTATATGGGAAAATCTGTTGAAGGGCTCGAGCTCCTGTCAGAAGCCGAAAAAGCCTGCGATGAACAACAGACAAAAAAGGTACCAGCAAAATGGTATCAGAGCATCTTGTACACCCGAGGGATGATCTTGCAAGACAATTTGGCACCCACAGAAGCAGCGAGCAATTTTGAAAAGGTGATTGACCTTGGCTCAAAACATAATCCCAGGGTGGTTGCAAAAGCAAAACTTCGGCTTGCAGAACTATATCAGCAGAATAACCAATCGGAAGCAGCCGCACGGCTAATTCTTGCTTCCCTTAATGAAATTCAGCCGCTTTACGGCTCCCTTCACCCCCTCTGCATCGTTTCAGGCGGAAAGTTAGCCAGGGTCCTGGCAGAAAATGGTCAACACGCAGAGGCTGCAGCGCAATTCGAACTTGCTAGCAAAGAATGGATTCATTTGCCAGTTGATTCATTTCAAATTCTGGAGGAACATTTAATCGTATTGGAAGACATGGCTAAATACCATTTCGAACGAGGTGTGGAAACTGACCAAGAGGAGAGCTTACTAAAAGCCTACAAGACCATAAATGTTGCTACAAAGCGAATCGAGCAATTGCGTAGCAATTTTCATCATGATGAATCAAAACGCCTATTGCTCGGTAGGGTATCTTCTATTTTTGAACTAGCGATCGAAATCAACAAATCGCTGATGGAACGAGAAATCCTGGCAAATGAACTGGCATTTAGTAATATCCTTGCTTTAGCAGAACGAAACAAGTACGTGTTGCTACAAGACGGCCTAAAGGAATCTACCGCACTCCAATATGCGGGCATTCCGTCCGACCTGCTCAAACAGGAAAAAACGATCCGAACTTCAATCGCTGCAGCCAGAAAGACTTACTTTGAAAGCCGGGATGACAATCCCGAGCTTGCAGCACGTCAGCTGGAGATACTGCTCGATCAAAAGGATAAACTAAAAGGGCTCAAATCGCAATTTGAGAACGAATATCCGGAATATTTTCAACTTAAATATGAACAACCGACCTTTGATCTGAGCAGCATTCAGGATCAACTCAGCCAAAGTAATGCCGCTGCAATTGAATTCTTCTGGGGAAAGAATGCACTCTATGTGATCGGTGTATCCGAAGCAAAGACCGTGCTGCATAAGATTGATGATACCGATAGAATCGGAAAATTGGTGCAGCTCTTCAGGTCTTCAGTTAGTGATCGAAAACTGGTCCATGGAAACGAAAAGGAAATGGCTGACCGCCAGCTCGTCGAAAGCGCAGCTTCCCTTTATGAATTGCTAATCCAGCCCGCTATCGAAGGATTAGGCCAAGATGTGATCAAGAGACTTTCCATCATTCCGGATAAGGAACTTTCCACCATTCCTTTTGCGGCACTACTTGTGGGACATGGGGAGTTACCTGTTAAGAATTACAGTCGCCTTCCCTATCTCATTAAGCATTTCGAAATCTCCTATGGTTTTACTCTTGGGTCAATACTCAAAAAGAATGAAAGCAACAGGACTTCAAAGACAACAACCGAAAAAGTATATGGAGGATATGCGCCAAGCTATGAAGGGGCCTCACAAACCAACACAGCCAAGATCAAAGGTGCACTGCTTGAAGTCAGAAATGTCGCATCCATGCTTACCGGAGACGCCATATTGGGTAAACATGCCAGCGAAGCAAACTTCAAGAAGCAAGCCAGCGAGTACCTGATCCTCCAGTTAGCTATGCATGCCCACATTGACGATGATAATCCCTTGTACAACTCCTTCCTTCTATTCGATGCTGCAAATGATCAAACTGAAGATAACGACACACTAACCATTGCAGAATTATACGAGTTGAAACTCAATGCGCATCTTGCCGTCCTCAGCGCTTGCAATACTAGCTCAGGCAGCTACAGAAATGGAGAAGGTGTCATCAGTCTTGCCCGTGCCTTCGCTTTCGCAGGCTGTCCAAGTCTACTGTCAAGTCAGTGGCTCTTGCCCGACAGAGCTTCTTCTACCATTATGACGAGTTTCTTTGAGCATCTCAAGAAGGGAAGGAGAAAGAGCGAATCTCTACGGGAAGCCCAGGTACAATACCTGGAGAGTATCAACGACCCCCTTTACTCTCACCCTTACTACTGGGCGGGTTTGATGCCAATTGGTGATATGCAAACGATCAGCTTTCCAAATAATCAAAGATTGTTTCAATTGGGCATGGTCTTCCTCGGGATTTTTGTCTTTTCCGTTTTTGGATTTAGGCGCAAACTAGTCGATCAATAGTCAATCATTGCCCTCCAGAAAACCTTGAAACCATCGCCCAGAATCCTTAATCCGGCGCTGCTGTGTTTCAAAGTCAACATGAACCAATCCAAACCTGGCTCGATAACCCTCCGCCCATTCAAAATTGTCCATCAAAGTCCAGGCAAAGTATCCCCGAACATCTATCCCCACCTGTTTCGCCTTCAGCACATTTCGCAAATATTCCTGGTAAAAGGCCGTGCGTTTAGGATCATGAACCTGATCGTCTTCGTATATCTTATCCTGAAAAGCTGCCCCGTTCTCGGTAATAATTATCGGCGGCAAATTTTGGTAAGCCGCAAACTGCTTAAGTATCTCAAACATACCTTCCGGATACACCTCCCAATCCATTTCCGTGATGCGCAATTCCGGCACATCATACTTTTGAGGCTTCATATTTATTGCTCGCACATATGGCAAAAATGCAGCCTTGGAAAGCGTTCGTGTGTAATTTTGTAAGCCAACAAAATCATAATCCACCGCCAGTAAATCCTCGTCTCCGGCCTGCATGTACTTTTCAATTCTGGAAATAAAGCGGAACTTATCTGTCGGATAGCCCAATCCCAGCGCCGGTTCTATAAACAAACGATTGGCCAAAATATCTATCCGATGGGCAGCCGCCCGATGTCTCTTGCTGTCATTCTTAGGATACACCTTCGAGCAGGAGTAAGTATTACCAATATTAGACGAGGACACAGAGGACCTCAGCACTCGCGCTGCCGAAGCCTGTACCAAACAAGTATGATGCACAGCCTTCAGAAATTTCTTTCCAGAAATTTTCCCAGGTGCATGAAAACCAGCAAGGTAACCCGCAATAGTATAACTAGCAGCCTCATTCATCACCATCCAGTTCTTCACCCGATCTCCAAATCGCCCGGCCATCAGCTCAGCATAATCGTTGAACCAGGATACTATATCCCTGTTGGTCCATCCACCCTGATCCTCCAAAGCCTGCGGCAAATCCCAATGGTACAAAGTTGGCCAAGGCTCAATTCCCTTTTCAAGACAGGCATCGATCACTCTAGCGTAAAAGTCCATGCCCTTCTCATTTACCACTCCCTTACCCTCTGGCAGCACTCTCGACCAGGAAAACGAAAACCGAAAAGCATCAAAATTCAATTGTTTAACCAGATCCAAATCCGAATCATACCGATGATAAAAATCACAAGCAATGCTCGGATTCTCTCTCGTCTTAATCTTCTTACCGCCTTTCTTCTGACTAAAAGTATCCCAAATAGAGGGCCCTCGTCCATCTTCATTCCATGCGCCCTCAATCTGTGCAGCCGCCGTTGCAACACCCCACTTAAAGTCTGGACCAAAATCTGATTTTGTGAACTTCTTGTCTGGAATAGCTAAAGCAGGAATGCCCGGCAGCATACTCGCCATCGTACTTCCCGCTATCAATTTTGTGAACTCTCGTCTCGATATCTTCTTCATCAAATCTCGCTTTGCCAGCAAGATACAAAAGAAAAAAAAGAGGCCGGCTACCTCCCAAAGTAGCCGGCCTTGGCGGTCTTAGTTGCCGCCATTCACCCTGTTTCGTTCCTCCTCAGTGGCAGTGGTTCGGCTACGTGCCTTCTTCACACTGCTCTTCCCAAAATTGTAAGTAAAACCAATTTGTATTCTTTGTGTCTCATCCTTTTGCTCTAGTCCCAGGTCAATATTTCCATGGTTCAAGCCAAGCCTCGTTCTCTGGGTATTGAAGACATCCTGCACATTCAAAGTCAACTCTCCTTTTCCATCTAAGACCTCTTTGGATAGTCCAAAATCCATCCCGTACTCAGACTTCAAATCATACAAGCCCCACACCAAAGGACTCTGATAAAAGACATTTGTTTGCGCCTGAATTCCGTTACCAAGTTCAAACATGTTCATCCAATAGAAAAACCCAGATACAGAACCCTTATCTACTGAGCCAGAAGACAATTCAGAGTTGAAGCCACCGTACCATCCAGTCAAATCAAAACGCATCATCCACCAATCCTTAACCGGTACCGGAGCAGCAATATTCAAGGCAAGGTTATCAGTGCTTTTAAAGTTCTCTGTAGTTTGAAAAGTCGTCAGCGTAGCATCATCCTGCTCAAGCACCTCTGTGATCGCATCCGTGGTTCTGCTATAACTCAACGTGGTATAAATGAAGTTCTTGAATCCATGCGTTACATTGAAGTTATGCGAGAATTCCGGTTTCAGATATGGATTGCCCTGACTATAGGTATACTGATCCAAAAAGTACACAAAGGGATTTAAGGCCTCATAGTTTGGTCTGCCAATTCTTCTGCTATAAGAATAATTCAGACTATGAGAATCTCCAATGCTATGAGCCAAACTTAGATTCGGAAAAAACTGCAAATACTTGTTCTGAAATGTCTCATCCAAAGTCACAGATCTACCGTCGGACACAGTATACTCCGAACGAAGACCAACTTGCACGTCCACGTTTTTGATTCTCGTACTTACCGTTCCGTAAGCAGCATAGATTTTCTCATCAAAAATGAACTGATTACTTCTTCCATCATCCACAGTCCAATCAGCATCCCCATCTCTCAGCTCAAACAAAATCGAATTGTCCGTATTTACTCGACTCATTTTCGCACCCATCTCAAGGCTCAAAGTTTCAGACAGCGGTCGAGCATAGTCCAATTTCAAGGCCTTCATATCTACCTTTGAATGACTATTGCTGCGAATCCAGGAACTAACACCCAACTGCTCATTCTCGGCATTGTAGAAGCGATTTTCGTATATATCGAGTGAAGGATCGTCATAACGTGAGTAATCTGCATCTACACTAAGCTGATGTCCCTTATCGTCAAAGGCATGCGTCACATTGGCATTATACGTATTGGTGTACCAACTATTGTCGCCCACTGCATCTACCGTAATCGACTCATAAGCCAGGAATGGATCTCCAGAAATCTGTGTGTTCGTGATATTGTCGCTATCTTTTGATGTAGCGTTACGGTTAAACAGAAACCCTACCGTTGTCTTATCACTTAAAAAGTAATCGAATCCCACTCTACTCTGGTAATTGATCCGGTCGTTGAGCTCATCGAGTCGCTGATCAAAGATAGTGGTACTTTCACCCGATGGCACTCGCCTTTCCAGCAACAAATACTCCTTCTCATTTCTGGTACCAACACCATAACTGCCAAAAACATTGTACTTCTTTTCCCGATAGTTCAACTCCACTTTCCCGCGATAATTAGAACTTAGTCCCTGAGCAATGCTGCCAGAAATCCTACCATTCAATCCGAGATTCTTGTCTTTCTTCATCACAATGTTGATCACTCCAGCAGTACCTTCAGCATCATACTTCGCAGACGGATTGTGAATCACTTCAATTTTCTTCACGCTCTCGCCAGACATCCCGTCCAGCATCTTGGCCACCTCCTGGTTGCTCAGGTAAGTCTGCTTACCATCTATAATCACCAATACACCCGCTTGTCCTTTCAAGCTGATGTTATCATTGTGATCCAGGCTCACACCAGGTGCCTGCTCCAGCAATTCCAAAGCCGTATTACCAGTCGCAATCGGGCTATCTTCCACATTTAGCACCAGTTTATCCGCATACATTTGCACCGTCGGCTTTCGGGATTTGACCACCACCTCATCTAAAGAGACAGTTGTATCTTCAATTCGAATGATGCCGGTGCTGTGTTCCGTATTGGTTTCACTGATATTAAAAACACCGGTATACGCAGGCGCGTATCCTATCGACTTTACTGCCAATAGGTAGTTTTCAAATGGCAGGTTCCCGATCGCAAAATTACCAAGCGAATCCGTGATCGTCCCCTTCACAAGAGAGGAATCCGCTGGCTTCAACAGCAAAACATTTGCAAATTCCATCGCCAGGTCATCGGCGCCTTTAACGGTTCCTTTCACCTCTCCATTGCCGCCAGCAAACAAGCTCGCGGTTAAAAGGCATAACATAAGAAGACTGTACATTAGGGTTTTCATGGGGGTTCATTTAGGGTGAATCAATCTGTTCGACCCTTGAACGGGGCGGCCCACAAAAAGGTTACAGGCATTGAAAAAGTTGTGAAAATTTATTTGGAGCGAGGCGAATAGGGCCGCGTAAATTGCAGTCCTGCTGTACATTCCAATGCAACTACCATCCAGGCGCTTCCTGTATCCGGTGCATTGGTCTCTCCTATCGTCGAGCCCCCTGCACCGGCACAGTCAGCCGCCTGGCTGGCAGCTGCATTTCCATTTCCATCAGGGCTATTTGCATCGGTATCACCGCCGCGCTTTTATCTTGTATTCCCATAATTCCACCCAATTCCCCCCCAAAAGGCCGTACCTTGCCGCCAATATCAAAAACACAAACGATGGTTCACGGCACCCACAACGCCATTCCCGACGAGCGGAACAAGGATATTCTGATCTATGTCAACGGAGAACTGCTGCCGAGAGCAGAAGCCAAAATCTCTGTATTCGACAGCGGCTATCTTGTTGGCGATGGCATCTGGGAAGCTTTACGCCTACACGAAGGAGTACTGGTCTTTCAAGATCAACATCTCGATCGTTTGTACACTGGTGCTGCCACAATCGGCATGGATATAGGTATGACGAAAGAAGCCTTAATCGCCGAAGTCTGGAAAACATTGAAGGCAAACGACATGCATGATCATGTGCATGTACGCTTCATGCTTACTCGCGGACTCAAGAAGACCCCATCTCAGGATCCAAGGCTAACCATCAGCGGCCCCAATCTGGTCATCATCGCCGAGCACAAGCAAGCCTCCGAAGAGAGCCGCAAGAAAGGCATCACCCTTTTCACCAGCAGCATCCGTCGTGGCTCTCCCGATTACCTCGATCCCCGCCTCAACTGCCACAGCAAATTACACGAAGTAATGGCCTTGGTGCAAGCAATCGAAGCAGGAGCGGATGAAGCGCTGATGTTGGACATACACGGAATGGTTTCTACTTGCAATGCCACCAACTTCTTCATGGTAAAAAACGGAGAAGTCTGGACATCCACCGGCCAGTACTGTATGAACGGCATCACCCGAGGAGCCGTCATTCAAGTCGCACAAGAAAACGACATCCCCTGTTACGAGAAAAACTTTTCACTATTCGATGTCTACGGCGCGGATGAGTGTTTTGTCACTGGTACCTTCGGCGGCCTCACTCCAGTCACAAAGATCGATGGTAGAAAGATTGGCCACGGCACCTTCCCCCTAACGGAAAGGCTAACAGACTTGTATCGACATCTGATTAAGCGTGAAGTGGAAAGGGTCAGCTTGAAGAGCTAATACCTCAGATTTGCAGAGGCTGCCTGCTCTAGGGAGTATCCCTAATCCAAATCCCACATCCCAAAACAGCAGCTTACAACCAACCAAGCTGTCGGCGCGACGAGACGTGAGAGTGAGTAAAAACCAAATTTGGAGTCTTCAACGGTCGCTGAGCGTAGTCGGGTCGCCCGTTGAAGACGGACCACAAAGTATCGTGTTCTGATGTATATTCTGTTTATTGCCAGCTACGTAGCCCGCCAATAACGGGCCTTTCGGCTCCGCTCAAGGACCGTCATTGGCTACTGCATTAATATGCGCAAAGTCCTTTTTCAGGCAGGCGAAATGGTTCTTGCTCAGTCTGACGTCACGCCAGGCAATGGTAGCCATTCCGTAATCCCATCTACCAT
>JAHDEE010000238.1 GCA_020629005.1 Chitinophagales bacterium | reverse complement strand
ATTATGGTGGGGCAAAGAGAGGTGAGCGACTGTCGTCAGGGCAACGAATGTTTGCCGGAGATTACTTAGTGTCAAAAAACGGCAAATTTATGGCCTGCTACGAAACATCTGGCAGACTAGTCTTATATGATTGGAACGGAAAATCAATTTGGGCTAAACCGGATAAAGGTCCGGATAACAGTCCAGGTTCAGTGGATATGCAACTTGACGACGGCCATTTGGTGATTTATAACAGTAAGAAAGTCCCTAAGTTTGCCTCTGGCAAATATGGTCCTCAATATAAAGGAAGCCATCTGATCTTACAAGATGATGGAAATCTCTGTACATATGATGTGTATAACAAGTGTAGCTGGGCCTCAGGAACACATAGAACTGCTCCTGCTGCAGGGGTAGGAATAGATTTTCATAAAGTTGTGCCGCCCAATAGATTACAGTTGATTGAACCAGTGTCAATGGACAGCAACAGCTTGACAGGTACTCCACCACCCGTTTCTGTATCGGGCTCAGCGGCTTGTGGGGTAGACGCCAGTGCTTTTGCCGTCACTGGAGCGGAGGCATGTGGTCTTGCTGCCAGCTTTATGTCGGCTTGCGGAGCTGCTGCAAGTGGTGCAAGCGTGGGAGTGGCATCCGTTTCAGGAATTTCCGTTTGTGGAGCGGTTGCAGGCGTAGCTACTGCATGTGGTGCTGTGGGTGACTACCTGGGAGCATGTGCTCTTGATGCTGCTGCAGCCAGCGCATGCGCTGCTGTCTCTGGTGTACTAACAGCTTGTGGCGCAGTAGCAAGTGTCACAGGCGCATGTGCAGCAGATGTATCAGGTGCTGAAGCGCAGGCTTATGCAGCTTGTGGAGGCAATCTTAGTGCAGCTGATGCTTGTGGGGCAGATGCGAACTTTGGAGCACAGGCGGTAGGAGCCTGCGGTGCGCAGTTAGGTCTGTGTGGCGCGGTAGCTTGTGTTGCCTTACCTATAGGTGGAAACTGGTAGGGTGTCATGGACCTGCTCAAAATTTTACTCGTTTGTTAAAACCACACTAGCTTGAAGGAATCAATATATAATCTCAAAATAGGAATGAATGAGGGCAAAATGCTGATATTCAATTCCCTCAGTCGATCGCTAAGCCTGCTTGAGCGGGAAGATGTCGAGGAGCTGAAACAGGTTTCTAAGGGAGAAAATTCTTCTTTCAGCGATGATATTGTCGATGCCACACCCACCATCTATCAAATGATGGCTCAAGGCTTTGTGATTCCCAGTAATGTGGATGAGTTTGAGCTGGTCAAGAACATGTACGAGGAGGCAAGGTTTAGATCAAATACAGTCAATTTTATCGTTTGCTCTACGCTAGCATGTAACTTCGGATGTGATTATTGCTTTCAAGGCTTAGACAAGCCGTTGGAAACAATGAGTCAAGAGGTGCAGGATGGCATCGTAGCAATGTTTGAAAAATTACTAAACGATCGACCAGAGTTAACTAACGTACATTTTGTGTGGTATGGAGGTGAGCCTTTAGTCAAGAAGAAAATCATTTTTGACCTTGCGGATCGACTGATACCGATTGCGCTTGCGAAGAATGTTACATATTCGGCTTCGATGGTTTCGAATGGTTATTTGATGAATAAGAAGACGGCTCAAGAGCTCTATGACCGTGGTCTTAGAATGGTACAAATTACCCTGGATGGATCTAAAGAACACCATGACGCCCGCCGACATCTCCTTTCAAAAAAAGGAACTTATGATCGCATACTTAATCACGTAAAGGACTGGATAGATGAGATTCCCATTCATGTCAATATTAGAGTAAATATTGATGACCGGAATAAGGATGCTATCTGTGAATTGATTGATGATCTTGAAGCCAGAGGACTAGCGAGAAAGAAGAATTTTAAGATGTACTTTAGCCCTGTGGAGTCCATCACCGAGGGCTGTAAGGATATTGCCGACAAGATGATGCAGAAGGCAGATTATGGCCAGCTCGAAGTTGATCTGTACAGGTATGCCTTTGACCATGGTCTCGCTGATTTACCTTATGCACCTAAACTTCTCGGCATCTGTTCCGCACTGCGTCCCAACGATTTCATTTTGGTGCCGAATGGGGACATTCACAAATGTTGGGATACGGTTACTTTTCCAGACAAGAGAGTAGGAAATGTTTTTGACAATTTCTCGATACTTGCGAGTGAGAATTCGAATAAGAAATTGTGGGATACCTTTAGTCCCTTCGACAACGAGATCTGTACTACCTGTAAGCTATTACCCAATTGCTCGGGATACTGTGCCCATAAGTTTGTCTATACCGAACATAGTACAGGAGAAGCCATCCTTCCCTGCCCGAGTATAAAATACTCGATAAACGAAAGGCTCGTGTTAAGGGCTGAGAAAAGTGGAATCATTTCTAAATCCGACTATGATCCGGACAAGATTCGGACAAACCCTTACGAGTTGACGCCCAAAATGCATACGGTTGACAGCATGAGAGCCTATGCTGAGTTGAATAAATACAAAGAAGCGCAGGCTAACAACACATTTGTTCCCTTGAATGTGATCAATGCGAATGCAATGCCGTGAACAACACATTAATTTAGATGTCTATAAATTTGCTAGTTGATGAATATGATCGCTAAGGAACTGGAGAAAATAGCCGCGTTCTATAAACTCGACAATCAAGAGACGCTTGAAAGCTTGAGCAAGCTAGATTTGGGACACTACGTGGAAGTTGTGTTTACGGCTTCGGGCTTCGAAGTAGTAACCGGGGGCGTTGGCCGTGAAAAAGAATTGATTGAAGCAGCAAGAAATGAGGCTTTCCCCGAAGAAGTCATCAATGCCTTCGATGATTTCACTAAGGCTTTCCCAAATCGAATGTTATATTCAAAGCGATGTTATGGTCCGGAAAAGTCATCTCCGACGCTCTACGTTGGTGTATTGGATACCTGGGAAAAAGCCCTGTCGGAACTGAGTAAACTGCCCGGACTGGACGATGCGAAGGCCTGTCTGGCTGATGTAGTTACACAAAGAAAACTTTGTTTCCTTCTCGCCTTTTCCTGGAATCGGGATAATAATTCACTGGTTGCCAAGACTTACCATTTGGCTTCTTTCGATGGGAAAGGTCAGCTACCCCCATTCTTGATTTCGAAGAGGGTGCTGGATAATCAATTTTCAGCAGAAAGTAAGACTTATGCTGCCGGGGCTAAATGGGAAGATTTCTTAGGTAGTGACAAATGGGCGGATATAGCTGAGCTAGGCGAGCGGCTTTATGGAGATAAGTATGGTATCCTGGCAGGATTTACGGAGAGGAACGGGGAGGTCGTTGCGAAAAAAGCCTACGTGATGAGGCATGACAAAAGGGAAAACGAAAGTTATTCCTTCAAAACGTACAATTACTATGCTGAAGAGGGGGCACATCTTACACGCTTGAATGAGATTCAGGCTGCTGTAAGTGCTTTTACAGAGGCCATTGCTTTTCATCGTGAGACCGATAGATCCCTGGCGGAAATATTCAACATGAGAGGCACCTTGTATTATGCGATGCAGCAATTTCAAAATGCAAAAGCTGATTTTGACAAAGCGATCGAGCTGGATCAAGATTTGGCTCTGGCGCATAACAATCTATCGGCTGTATACCTACAGATGAGAGATTACGAGAGTGCCATCATGTCTGCTAGTTTAGCAATACACATGTCTCCGAAGATGGATAGAACAAATTTGACTGTTGCAAAAAAGCAATATCGTAATGAGGAAATGAAACAAAGGCTTGTAGGATGAAGAAGTATCTCTTTATCCCTCTGACAAGCTATGGCTATCTTTTTCCCTCGATCAAGCTCGGTCATATGCTGTTGGAACAGGGACATGACATTCTCTTTGCTACCACAGTCCGATATGAAGATCTACTAAAGCTGAACGGAATACCTGTTTTCGGTGTACTTAATCAACGAACAAAAACACCGTTTCTCAATCCGGCATCTTGGTTTTGTGACCCTAATCTGAGTGAAACAGTCACACTGCTATGCCAACTACTCGAATCTTATAAACCCGATGCCATAGTCAGTAATCCATTAGGTGTGGCAGCTATGTTACTGGCTGAGAAATACGAGATTCCATTGATCAGCATTGGATTTACTGAATACCTATATCCCGGCATTGGAGAGGTCAACGAGACAAAGGAGTGGCGGCTAAAGGAAATTACAGATCACTATAACGCGAACAGAGTAAAACTTTCTTTGCCTCCAATTGAATTATCGGCTGCAAACACACCCTTAACTGGGGATCTGTATTTTATCCGAAATATCCCTGAGCTTGATGATGAAAGAGTATTGCCTAACCATGTCTCTCATATTGGAGGCTTCTACTGGGAACCTACCTACAAGAATCCCAGGCTGTCAAAGTTTATCGCAAACGGCAAAAAACAGGGTAGGAAATTGGTATATATGCAAATTGGACGTTTGTTCGGTGATGGGCCAATTTGGAACGTCTTACTTGAAACGATAGAAGCGATGCCCTACGAGTTTGTAATCGATTTGGGGCGGGCAGACTATGTAAAGAACGGACTGAATTTCCCAGAGAATGTTTTTGTGAGTCCATTTATCCCTCTGGGCAGTATTGCAGAGGATGTCAGTTTTGTGATGTGTTCAGGGCAAAGCACGAGTGTAATTTCGGCCATTGTACATGGCAAGCCCATTCTTAGTATTCCTCACTCGGCTAATGCAATTGAGTTTACAGCAAAGGTGCAGGAAAAGAAACTAGGCTTGGGAATACTGGACAGTGCAAACATCAAAAGAGAATACTTAACAGAGGTTTTTGAGGAAATGCAAGATCCTTCATTTACTCAATCCGTGCAGTACTATCAAGGACTGTTTGCGGAGGTCGATGAAGAGTCTCTGGTATTGGAGAAAATAGCTGCTTTGGTTTGATAGTATAATTTAGGGATTATCCATCCCTTATCAATAGTCTAAGATTTGAAAGTTAGGGAAGCACATGCAAAACATAGCAGAGAAAATCCCCTGGATCATGATGTAGATTCCCTTTTGCGGGCTAATCTGGCAACTTTTCGCACCACTACAAGAAGTGAGTTAATTGTAAAAGCAAAGTCCGTCGAGGAAGTGGTCAGCGTCGTGGAATTCGCAAATTCCAAGAGATTGAAACTCTATACCATCAGCCAAGGCAAAAATTGGGGCTTTGGGTCCAAAGTGCCAGTTGAGGACGCTTCAATCCTATTGGACTTATCCCAGATGAACAACATTATCTCCTACGACAAAAAATTTGGAACAGTAAGAGTCGAACCAGGTGTTACTTTCCTTCAGTTGAGCAGTTTTCTTAAGCAAGAAGGTGATAGCCATTTTCTGAATACCATCGGAGGAGATCCCGAAGCAAGTGTCTTGGGAAATATTTTGGAAAGAGGAGATGGAGTCGGACCCTATTGTGAGCGTTCTGCCCACGCCTGTTGTTCGGAAATTGTGCTTGCTAATGGTACTGTCTTTGAGACCGGCTTTGGAAATATTGAAAATTCAAGACTGAGTAATTTGAGCAAAGAAGGTTTGGGGCCAGGTTTTCAAGAGCTCTTCTATCAGTCAAATTTGGGCATAGTTACTAAAATTACAGTTTGGTTGCAGCCAAAGCCAAAACACTTCCGAATGTTCTCCTTTGCCCAAGACGAATCGCATAGCTTCTCGCAGATGCTAGAGACTGTCCGGCAACTGTATCTCAAGAGAATTCTTGATACTCCGATTACTTTTTGGAACGACTATAAACTGCTTTCCGCTTCTTTTCAGTTGTCGAATTTCCAAAGCGATGCCCGTCCACTGCAAAGAGCCACCGTGAAACGGAACTCAAATGACTACAGAACCTGGCACGGATTCGCTGGCATTTACGTAGATCATCCCAAAATCAGCAAGCAGATACTCAAGGAAATCTTCCAGCAGCTCCGCCCGCATATAAAAAAGAAAACCTTTTGGTCTGATCTGTCCCCGAGTAAAATTAGACTACTGCGGATGTTTAACAATTTCCTTGGGCTTCGACAATTCAGCTTCAATCACCTCCTAATGGATTGGTCTCAATGTCACTTGCTTGGACATGTTTCAAAGAAATCTATTCGTTCTTTGTTTTGGCGCAAGACAAAGGCCATCCCCGAAACAATCGACCCCAATTTGCAGCTTTGCGGGGTTCTGTGGAATTCCTTTATGATTCCCTTTGATGGCGATCTTATTGAGGAGGTCCTAAATAGACTAAATGAGATTATACTAAACAAGGGCTTTGAACCAATGATTTCTTTTATCACCCTGAATGATCGCTACATCAAGGTATTCCAACAGTTGATATTTGACCGAGAAGACGAAGAGCAAGATCGAGTAGCTTTGCAATGTCATCAAGAGGTATTTGAATACTTAGAAAAGACAGGCTGCACGCACAGCAGACTCGACATTTTGAATATGGAAAGAGGAAGGCAAATGCTGAAGAACAACGCAATTCACAAGGAGCTCAAAAATGCCTTGGATCCAGAGCGTATTTTCTCCTCTGGCAGATACTTTGGTTAACACCTACAATTCATGCAGCAGAAAAATTTCGAATCGCTTCTTTCTCCTTTGCCAGTACAGGAATTTCTAAGCAGAAATTGGGAAAAGCAATTTGTACATATCAAACGGGATGATGCAACATACTTTGATCATCTGCTAACACTAAAGGAAGTAGATCAATATTTGTTTTCAAATTGCAACCTGTCTATTTCTCCGTTCAAATTTTATCTTGGCAAGCAAGAAGCCCAACAAGAATCCTGGTCAAGCAATCAAACTTACAATGGCCAATGTGGAAGGGTCCTTGATCATGAAAAGGTCCTTGCGCTTTTTCAGCAAGGATACAGTTTGTATCTCAATTATCCGGATCGCATCTTTCCCAAGATTAGTGAATTCTGCCTGAGTCTGGAAAGCAGCCTGCAAGCCCGGACAATCTCTCATTTGATTATCGCACCTGCAAATACAAAAGGATTCTTACCGCATACAGATCCCTACGGTGTATTCGTGCTGCAAATTGTTGGGAACAAAACATGGAGTCTCTTCGAAAAGGACACCGATTACTCCCTGCCATATGGAAGAGATATGCACCAATATATCAACCAGAAGCCAGTTCATGTATGCAGGCTAAAACCCGGGGATCTACTTTATATTCCTAGAGGTCTGGTGCATAGTGTAAGCACGGATGATGAATATTCCATTCACATCTCCCTGGGACTGATTCCCCCAAAAGGAGTGAATCTCATCGGAAAGATAGAAGAGCTGGCAGCATCCAGTTCGTTTTTTCGAGAATACATTCCCTTCGGCTTCTTGAACGATGAACTGGAAATGAAAGAATACAGTGATCGCTTCAAGGAAGAATTGAAAGGCATCATCGAACAGATGGACATCAAGGATTTGCTAAAGGAGTCCATACGAAAAAATAAAATTCAGCCAAAGCAACGACAGCTCAGTCGACTGATCAAGGCCCAGCAAATAAACGGAAGCACATTGGTTAGAACAACCCCAGGTCTCTCGTTTAACATAATCGAAAATCAAGCCCAAGGTAACTGTCATGTGGTCTACATGGGAAAGAGTCTTAGCTTTCCAGTGCAATGGAAACCCAAGCTAGAGGAAGTGCTAAATGCTCAGGCTATTGATGTAGGCAATTTCGGTAGCACCTTTCATCTAAATGAAGATGAACAAATACAAGTAGTTAAAAATATGCTGAACGCCGGTTTGTTGGAACTCGCCAATTCGTAGCATCATCGTCAAATCCAGATATCTTTTCAAAAGCGTTTAAAATTCTTTCAGACTTGAAATTGATGACCAGGCTACCTGCGAGTTTCTTTAAGTTTTTCCGGCAGGAGGGACTTAGTGAGTGTGCCTTGGCTTGCGTCATGATGATAGCCAATTATCACAATGTTGACTTTGCGCCGGCCACCATCTTGAACCGACGCCTTGCTTCTCCAAGAGGCATTAACATGTTACAGCTGATCGAGTTGATTCAGTCTATTGGACTGCACCCAAAAGCACTGAAAGGAAGTTTCGAAGAGTTCCTCAAAGAGGGCGAGCTTCCCTGTATTGCCTACTGGCAACAAAGCCATTTCGTAGTGGTTTTCGATGTTAACCCCATATACATCCAGGTGGCTGATCCCGCAACGGGAAAGCTGCTCTTGACTCACCGAGAGTTTAGAGACGGCTGGGAAAGCATCGATGCAGTCCCTAAACAAGGGCTCATTGTATTGGTTAGCGAATAGTGGACAAGGCAAGAAAAGGATTGGGGAAAACTACAGAAAGCTGATGTTCCAATCATTTCTTTCTGCTTCCTTTTTTGGCACAATACAAGAATTGTCTTCATTATTGGGAGAAACAAAAATGGAAATTGGATCGCCTGCTTTTTTCTCCTGCAGAATTGCAAGATCATCCGTGAAAGAAGTTCCCGTATTACTCTTGCCAGAAGATGTTTCATATTTGTAGGACACATATGCGCCCAAACCGAAATTGGACCCCCTCGTCGATGTCTTAGGAGTCAAGGAGACAATTTCCCCCTTTGATAATTTCCCATGCTTAAGCAAGGAGGTCTCTTTACTTATCTGATAAAGTGAGTACAGCAAAAAGAGCAGACCAAGGGCCAGAAAGAGCAGCGGAATTTTCTTGAAGTGATGGAACGGAAAGGCATAGTGCTCCATGCCAGGAATTACAGAGCTTCCTTTGTATGTCTTAATATTTATTTCGTCGCCAATCTTTAATGCGTTGGCCTTTTCAGCCGAAGTAGTTAAATAGCTAGAGTTAATTTTCTTGCCATTGTCAGTATATTCATAGAAAACAACGACAGGCCTAACACCAGATATTAGCATATCTCGCTGCACTTCGAGATTAGTAACCTTTGCGGTTTTAGCAACGCCTTGGCTGTCTATTTGGTCATAATTGATGGATGGGACGTTAGGCTGCAAAGATTTGAATGCAACGGAGAGGCTAAAATAAACAATCAGCGATACAAGGGTAAATATGAATCCGATTGCAAATAGAACAGGACTCTTTTTGATGGAATTGAGGATTGTTGAAAAGCCGATTTTTCTTGGGGTAGTACTCATGCTCG
>JAHDEE010000024.1:11816-46281 GCA_020629005.1 Chitinophagales bacterium | reverse complement strand
ACAAAAAGATAAGCTCCTTAAAGGTGTCACATACTTTGTTTACGCAGCACTAGTGGCGCATGAGATAAAGATCGTTCATTACTGATGCCAGACAGCGCTAGTCTTCGAATGGGTTAGAGTAGGCTGGATTGGTGAGCATGACGTGGTCGGTTTGGGCTTCGAGGAAAGCCAGGAGGGCGTCGATCTCTGCTTGATCGAGGAAGAGCCCGCCTCCTTGTTCGATGAAATCGGTTTCTGCGGCGGAATCCAGGTTGGGACTTTCCTGTACGTTTTCGTTGTAGAACTCCATGACCTCCTCGAGGGTTTCGAAGCGCCCGTCGTGCATGTAAGGGCCGGTGACCGCAATGTTGATTAGGCTCGGGGTTTTGAACTTGCCGTAGTCGGCAGGATTGCCTGTGACACCTCCCAATCCCGGATCTTCAAAGCCGTATATATCATCGGGACCATCGAGACCATTGTTGCGGAATACGAAATCGGTGAGATTGCCCGGGACTGCGTGACAGTGCAGGCAGCTGGAAGTGAGGTGGTCCAGATAGAGTTGGTGGCCATCTAGTGCCTCATCGGGTAGCAGGATGGTGGGGTCGCCCCGGGAGGCACGCTCCCAATCGGAATCGAATGCGGTGATGGATCTAATGAACTGGGCTAGTGCTTTGGTGGTAAGATCACGGGTTACAACCGTGTCATTGAAGGCTTGCCAGTACATGTCTACATAATCTGGCTGCTCTACAAGTCTTTGCTCTACGATATTCCAGTCGGCGGCCATCTCTATGGGATTACGCACTGGTTCGATATGCTGCTGCTCGAGGGTTGTTTGTGCTGCGTCCCAAGAGAATTTGTCCCAGAAAATCATATTAAACAGGGGCATGGCGTTTCGGGTTCCGACATCGCCGTGGATGCCTGTTTCAACGGGTTTATCGCTTCCAAAGGCCAGCTCCTGCTTGTGGCAGGTGGCGCATGACATGGTTGAATCGCCGCTTAGAATTGGGTCGTAAAAAAGGTGGCGTCCCAATAGAATCCCTTCCTCGGTCATTGGGTTGTCGGGATTGAGATAAACTGGCTGTGCTGCGAAGGAAGGTGGAATTTCGATTTCGTAAGGTGTTGGCGTGTGCGGCTCTCTACCTTCAGATACAGGTGGTGTAGCGTCTTCGCAGGATTGGCTGGCGAAGAGGGCCAAAAACAAGAACAATAAACCTAAGGACTTCCTATGCATAGACAATGCCTTTTGTGATCGATAGACAAGTTAGTTATTCAATGGCAAAATCGGGGTTCGAAATGAAGCAGTTATCACTTAGACTTTTCAAAAACTCGATCAAATCGCTTTTTTCGTCATCGCTCAGTCCAAGTGGGCGAATGAGTGAACTTTTGTTTACGTGTGCTTTTCCTCCAGTATTGTAGTGCTCAATAACTGATTCGAGATCGCTTAGGCTTCCATCGTGCATGTAAGGCGGAGTCAAGGCGACATTGCGAAGAGAGGGAACTTTGAATTTTCCTATATCGCTGTCTTGAAAAGTTACTCTGCTTCTTCCAGTGTCATTGTACTGCTCATACAAACCGTTGTTTTCGAAGGCGTAATTACTGAAGTCGAATCCATCATGGCAGTTTTGGCAGTTGGTTTTTTCGCTGGTAAACAATTGCAGGCCTCTAGCTGCAGCTTCTGACAGTGCGAGCTCCCCTCTTTGGTCCTGGTCGAAAGCTGAGTTTCCACTAATCAAGGTCCGTTGGAATGCTGCTAGTGCTCTGCTTAGTACAAAAGCGGAGAAGGGACGTCCGTAGGCTGTTTGAGCCTGTTCCTGGTAGTCGGGAAATTGTGAGAGTCGTTCCACAGCTTCTACCATATTGAAATCCATCTCATCTTCTGCCTCCAGAGGGCCGAGAACCTGGGTTTCCAAACTGATACCTCCTCCTTCACGGAAGAGGTAGGGATGATAGCCAATGTTGGCCAGACTGGGTACATTTCTAAATCCCACTCGCTCTTGGGTGCCGATGCTGAGAATATTTTGATCGGCAAATGCCCGCTCTTGTAGATGGCAGCTGGCGCAGGAGACGTCGGACTGACGCGAGAGGCGCATGTCGTAGAATAGTTGCTTACCCAGGGCAACTCTATCTTCAGTGAGCTGGTTATCCTCCGGTATGGGCATGTCCGGGAATCCTTCAGGTATGTCCAATCGATAGGTTTGAGCATCGGGGTCTGATTCGCAGGAAAGGAGGCAGCTGCAAATCGAGAGTATGAGCAGCGCTCTTACTATGTGATGTTGAATGCTCAAATGCTATCCTTAATTGAACATGCGCGGCCAATTCTCGACCAAGTCAGCTGCCAGTTGCAGGTTGTCTCCTGTATGGGAGACGCGATCTTCCAAGATGTCGATGTTTTCGAAGAGCTTAGCGTAATCCACCGTAACAACTGCGGTTAGAACCCCATCTACAGGATTCTCCTGAATGTCTATTTCGGTACTGGTAAAGAACTGGTCCTTACCGATGTGATAGAGCATGATGGCGTCTGGTACCCCATCGTTGTCTCTGTCAACACGACCTTCAAATTTGAAGAAGATGTATCCATTATCCCATCCCCAGTACATGGAAGGGCTTTGAGAGGCCAGGGGATGTGGAGATTGCCAGTTTGCCGGGTCGCCGTGGTTGATTTCTGAGTCTACGCCTATGCTAAAGCCGAGCTTTCGGACGTCACCGCCGCTGAAAGTTCCGACTTCGTAGGCGGCTGATTCCTCGGCTCTCACAAGCAGGAACTCATCGGTAAAGGAGGTGAAGGCGTCGCCTGAGCTGCTTTTGGGGGTGAATACGGAGCAATAGAATATTCCGAGGTCGAATTGAACAGCAGTTCCATTGACCATGTAAGTGTTGCCATAAACTGCATCTTCAGCACCAAATTTATGCTCAAAACGCAGGCTTAGGGTTAGGTCTTCATCATCATCCTTGCAGGCGGTAAAGAGGCCTATGCATAGGGTTACAAGGACTGCGAAGGAAATTGTTCGTATGCTCATGTAGTCATTCAGTTTTAGAGTGATGCTCCGTTTTTCAGCAGGTAAGAGAACATTATGATGTCAAATACAGTATGTGCGACAATGGCAGAAATCAATCCAATTTCCTGAAAGAGGTATCCCAGTCCAATGCTGATTCCGACCATAATAAGTCCGTAGGCAAAGATATTTAGATGCCGAACATTCAGGTATCCGTGGATAGCCACAAAGAACACAGATGTAACCAATATGCCCAGAAAAGGTTGAATACCAGCCCTGAAAAGGATCTCCTCTCCTACTCCTGCACAAAAGGAAAAGAAAACAGCATCTGTGATGCCTAATGATCCTTTTTTGAAAAAATCACCAAGGTCGGAGCTTAGCTGCTTTGCAAGACCGTTTTTTACTGCAATAAGGGCAACGAGTGCTGCGACAATTCCGAAGCCTGTACCTAGCAATAATTCGACATAAAGTTCTGTGTCAGACAAAAAGAGATCTAGTGGGCGCTTTTTGTAGAAGATGAAATTGATGAGCATTCCAACAAAGGAGAATCCGATGAGGGTAGCCCAGCTCATCTGATAAAGCAATCGTTTACTGATTTCCAATGGGGGATTTTTCTGGTTGCAGAATAATACTTAGCTTGTACTGGCTTCTCTTTGAACAAGAAAGCACGCTTTTTGGCTCGCTAAAAATAAGCTTATGATAGTCATTGGAGATAAAATAGTGAGTGATGAGATTGTTGAGGAACAGTTTCTTTGCGATCTGGATGCATGTAAGGGAGTTTGCTGTGTTGAGGGAGATGGTGGGGCACCTCTAGAGCCTGAAGAAGTGGAGAAGATCAAAGAAGTTTATCCACTTATTGAGGATAAATTGAGTGAGCGAAGCAGGGCTGAGGTGAGCAAGATGGGTTATGTGCTTTGGAATGTGAAAGAGGGCTATAATGAAACGCCTCTGATAAATGGTGCTGCCTGTGTTTACCTTAACTACGATGAAAAGGGTATTGCCAAATGTGCTTTTGAACAGGCTTACGAAGAAGGAAAGACAGATTGGAAGAAGCCCGTCAGCTGTCATCTATATCCCGTGCGCATTACCAAGCATGCGCACTATGATGCAGTCAACTATGATCGTTGGGACATTTGCAGTGCGGCTTGCACCAATGGCAAGAAACATAAGCTACCGATCTACAAGTTTGTCAAGGAGGCCTTGATCCGCAAATATGGAGCGGAATTCTATGAGGAGCTAGACCGGGCGGCTGAATATCTTCAAAATGAGGACGAGGGCTAGATCGGTAAATCTACCATGCAACATTGTAAGCCTTTATACAGCCCTAGCTACATTTTTTCTCCTATGCCTTTTAGCAGATCATTGAATGCTTGCATTTCACGTATAACAGCCTGCATGTTGTTGGCATTTTGTTTGGCTTGTTGTTCTCGGAAAACGCCAAGGATATAATCTAGCCGGTCTTTGTCTTCCGGACTTAGCTTGCCAACCAGCTGCTTGAACAGCAGAAGGTTGGCTTCCGCGTTTTTGGTTAGCGCTTGTGCTTCACTATCGTAGTGATCCATGATTATTGACGCTACTTCCTGGTCATTCATCACAGGTACTACCTTTTCGGCAAGCTTATTCATATTTCTATAGGACCCTTGCAATTTGAATGGAGGAGCGGTACGATACTCATCAGACATGGCGGCGGATTTGATGTACTCCTGATTAACTTTGAGGATTACATCTCGAATACTTTGCAATTTGCGGATCACACCCACGTACTCTTTTATTTCTTCGGGACTGTGGTTTGCCTCCAACTCTATACCGACGAGCTGATCTTCGCTGGATTTCTTCAAAAGTGTATAAACATCTGCCATGCTTTTGTTGGCTAGTCGTTTTAGCGTCGGGTTGGATGTGAGACAGTTTTCAATGTAGCTATTCTCAAAATCTTCATGTGCTCCTGCCAGAATATCGCCAAGATTGTAAACATCTGCTCGATTGGCAAGCATGTCTGGAATCTGAAATTTCTCCCCTGATTCGGTGTAAGGGTTGCCAGCCATGACTACGGCTACTTTTTTGCCTCTGAAGTCATAGGTTTTGCTCCTTCCATTGTAAGTACCCTCAATCTTCCGCTGACCATCGCAGAGGGAGATGAATTTTTGCAGGAATTCCGGGCTACAATGCTGGATGTCGTCGATGTAGATCATTAGATTGTCACCAATCTCAAAAGACATGTTTAGTTTCTCCAGCTCCTGCTTTGCGGCAGCGTTTGGAGCCTGCTCCGGATCCACTGAGGTGACCTCATGACCGATAGCCGGCCCGTTGACTTTGACAAAAGTGAGTCCCAGTCGATCAGCGATGTACTCCATCAAGGTGGTCTTACCATATCCTGGTGGAGATATCAGAAGCAAGAGGCCCATTCGATCGGTGCGTGTATTTTCGCCCACAGTTCCAATTTGCTTCGCGAGATTATCGCCGATGACGTGTAGGTAGACATTATCGATCAGCTTGTTTCTGATAAAGGAGGATAGTACCTGCGGTTTTAGTTCTTCCAGGCGCATTCTATTTCTCCAGTCTTCAATGTAGGCTTTCTTTCGCTCCTGATAGGCCTTCATTTTGGGAATATGTTCGGCCTGGTATCTGTCGAGCTTGTCAAAAAACTCGTGATAATGTATTTCATACTTGCCCTCGTTGATCAAGGGGTGATCGCCTTTTAACTGTGCGACTTTTAGCAGTGTATCACTGTGGATGACCTGGCCCTTATTGGCGAATGCGAGATGTACAGCCGTCTCAATAATGCTGTTGGTAGATTCAGGTCGGGTGGCACTTTTACAAAAGGATTTTATCCAACCTACTATGGTCTCCAGTTTCTGCTCTGGATTCTCCTCAAGTGCTGCTACGCTACTTTCATAGCTCTTCAGCGCTTTGACGGTCTTCAGATGTCCAAGAAAGTCTCTTTGCAGTATAGAAGATTCTTTGGCGATGACAAAGCTATCGGCGACAAGGATTTGGCGGAATAAGTATTCTGCCGCTTTTGATGGCACAGCTTCACGCAAGAGAACAGGTAATTCTCTGGACTCGATGTCTTCCTGAATTCTATAAATGAGCTCTTCAAAATCCTGCGAGTTTGGAAAGGTCTTAAGGATGATAGCTGCTGTTTTGATCTGCTTTGTCCAAATGCTTTTCTGTTCTTCTTCCAGTATCTGCATCCAGTAGTACTGTGCAAAGGCTCTGTTGAGTTCACTACAGTATAGCAGATCTATCTCCTGGTTCCGCTGCATGATTGCCGTGCCAATTGCCTGAGCATCGAAATCGTGAATACCTTTTTCGTAACCTTCGTTGAGTCGGGTGGAGGCGAAGTCCTGGAGGTCGGATAGTAGCTTGCCGGCATTCATATTAGCGGCACCTCCGATGCTTTTCAGATAGCCGTGTAATAAGTACTCTGCTCGATAGATTTCGCTGTTTTCTGATAGGAAGTGCTGCTCCCATATTTCCTTAGCGGCATTGAGTTGCAAGTCTTCTACTGGAAGGAAAAAATTGCTGCCTGTGAGGTGCAAGGATAGCTCGTCGGCTTTGGGAATCAGGGTAAGATCAAGCGGCTGGGTGTTTACGGAGAACTGGTGCTTGCCAAATTTGATGACATTCTTACCGCTGACAAACAGCTCCGATTTGTCACGGAGTTTTCGCAGAACTTCTTCACGACCAGCCGAGAGTTGAGCGGCGACTTCATCAGCTTTTACGCTGTCTCCCAGTCCATTCAAGGTGTTGATTATATTGCGCACCTTGTCAACCATCATATCGGCGGCAAAAAAGCCGTTAAGTAGCGTTGGATCTTCAAGCTTGAGCGCCCGGCTCTTAATTCCAGATAGGAGTCTTTCCGCTGAGGAAGCCAAACCCACTGCCCTACGATTGCGGCTTTCCAACAACTGAAGGCGTTTTCCTTCGAAGGCCGTGTGAATCTCTTCCCGTTTATCTGTCAGAATTTCGATGAATTGTTCGTCTTCGACGAACTTGCCTTCCATTTCTTCGAGGCTTACCATCAATTTGGTCAGATATTCCTCGCATTTGTCAGTTGTATCGGAAATCTCAAGATAGTTGATTACACTCTGTTCCAGTAAACGAAACTGTGCCTCAAATTCTCCCTTTGATTCCCGGGACCGTAATTCCTTTCGCCTGTTTCTTATTGTGCTTCGGTTGCCATTAAGCACTCCATAAAGTGCTGAGATTCGCTCGATAATGCGAGTAGTCTCCGTTGGATCTTCAATCTTTAGACTACTGACAATTTCTATTAGGAGATCGAGGTCTCCACTGAGCTTTTGAGATGTTTCATCCAGCTCTTCAGCTTGCACGGAACTCGAAATTGCAGAAGCATCTTCGCCAAGTTTGTTGATGCTGGTTTCGTAGTCGCTCAATGATTCTTCCTTTAGAAGAAAACGCACACACTCTTTTTCCAGCGTTTCCCCACGTTCTTTACCGGCTTCGTCGAGCTTATCCAACAGTGCTGTATCAGCATAACGCAGGTCCCTCACCTGAAGCAGCTGACCTCTCAGTCTACTGAGTTCGGACAGGGTATCCACAAAATTGAGGATGTTGTCCATGCTGATGGTATCAACTTTCTTGAACAGTTTGGTTGCCTCTTGTTCCACATCGGCAATAGCCTTGGCGGTGTTGCTACGGATGTTCTTTACCTTTTGGTACTCATCTATTGCTGTGTTTGAAGAGTCGCTTATCTCCGCGATAGTAGCAGCGATATTTTCAGCCTCAGGATCGCCCAACCAGTAGTAACTGTCTCGGATATTGGTGCAGAGACTTACAATGTCACGATAGAGATCAGCATAGGGTTCTTCCTTGCGTAGCAAAGATAAAAGGGAGGCACACTCTGACATGCCTTCTACTATGTTCTTGTTGCCAACCTTAAATAGTAGCCTGTCTTTTGCCTGCTCGTTGCTATGCAATTCTTTGCCATATGGAGTATTCCAAACCTGTATCTGATGATACTTTGTAGGCTCCGGATCACGTCTGAAATTGCACAGGCTACCGTCTGGAAATATCGAGTAGCCATTGCACAAGATAGGTGTGCCCACTTGCTGGGCAATCACATTATAGGACATGAGCACGTATCGCCCCTCTTTAGGAAGGAAGAATACAAAGAGATGATCCTCTCCATTTAGAGACAGAATTTTGCGTTCAAATTCGGCCTCTTCAACCTTCAGTTCGAAGGATTTAAATTCTCCTGTGTGTAGGTAGTATCCGTTACTGAAAATCAAACCTTGTTCACCCGGTAATAGTCGGCAGCTTTGACTCATTGCTGGCACTCGAACAACTGTGCCAAGCTTTTCATTGAAAATAAAGTATCGGCTTTCCTCAAGATAGGGCTTGATTTCGAGGGCAATCAAACCATTCATCTTAGCGTAGCGATATTCGCCGTCATCCAATTGCTGATCCTTTTGCTCTACCGCCTCGCTGTAGATCCCTTTTCCATCGTCCGTATTATCCTCAATCTTGATGGTCAGGTCTCCACCTATGGTCTCTACAAATACCTTATCGAGTATGCTGACGTGGGCATGTGTTCCCGATCGAAAATCATCCCGTCCTGCCTTCTGCCAAACGAATTCATATTGCTCGGGAAAGCGGTATTCATGCTCGCTCCTATTATCAATGTATTCAAGGCTGTTCTCTTTGATCAGCCACTTGAAAGCCTTAAAGTCTCCTACCTTCTCTGAGACTTGAAACACCATGTAGAGGTAGCCATCGTGTTGCCAAAATCTATAGAAGTGGGAGTCTCTGTAATACTTGTATAGATTCTCCAGGTCTGTTGCGAACTGCTGGTCCGCAATGAGATCACTTTCGATATGATTGAAGGAGTCGGTTGTACGCTCGTAGACAGCAAAAACATCTTCAACTTTAGTGACAGAGCGCAAACCTATGTGTACGTTGAAACCGAAGATACAGATGTTGCCTAAGGCTACAATATCTTGCGCAGTACAATTGT
Source organism: Chitinophagales bacterium (assembly GCA_020629005.1). GTDB lineage: Bacteria > Bacteroidota > Bacteroidia > Chitinophagales > UBA2359 > JAHDDV01. The sequence continues at coordinate 37,335 of JAHDEE010000024.1, read as the reverse complement.
TTCCGCTGTTGATTCTAAGGGTCCCGGACAGCTGGGTTTCCATTCCACCGAAGACCTCCTTTCTGCTTTCGTTGAGCTTTTGCAGTTTTTGCTCCAGAGTGGCCTTGCTGCTGTTGAGGCGATTTCGTATGATTTCATAGGAGCCCCCATCCAGCTGGATTTCCTTTGGCTGATCTGACATTGGTTGGATTCTTATAGATGAAGCAATAGAAGCGGGGCACCTGCGAATTACAGATGCCCAGTCTATGGATTACAAGATAGAGCTTGTGCTCCTATCTGCAATTCCTAGTTGCTTTACTGAGTCTAAAAGCCTGGCTACCATGCTTTTATCTTCGTCTCCCACATGGCTTTGCAGCTGTAGCAAGGTAGCCGCTATAGACATGTTTTTGATCATTTCAGAGTCAATTCCTGTACTCGCTATCAGCGCTCTGATTTTGTAGAACAGGTTATCATGGCTGTCTCCATTTGCTGTCGACTGAAGTATCGCATCTCTAAATGCGCTGAGGTTTTCGCTGGAACCTACGAGCTTATCGAATGACTTACCTCTGGTTACTGCATTGGATATCTTTTCAAAGAACTCTCCTTCTCCGCCCACAATATCGATATTTGAATTCTTAAGTGCCTCTGCAAGCACATTAGCTTTAGCTTCAGCGATGCTCTGTTCAATGTTGATTCGGGCAAGTTCAATTTCCTTTTCTTTCTCCAATCTGAGTTTGAATTCTTCGTGTTCTTTCCCAGCTTCATTTAGCTTCTGCATGGCCAGGGCCTTTTCTGCCACTCCTTTTGCATCTGCAAGTGCTTTCATTTCCATCACTTCAGCTTCTACCTTTCCTTCATCGAGCATTGCAGAAGATCTGGATTTGATTCCTTCTGCCTCTGCTTTCATTTTCATTTCAATAAGAGCAGCTTCAATCTTACCCTCTTTTTCCATTGCCTCAGCTTTAGCTTCGATTACTTTAGCTTCAGAGAGTCCAAGGGTAGCTTCTTCCTCGGCTTTTGCCTCAGCGTTTATTTTGCGTGCTTCTGCATCCCGCATCGCGGCATTTTTGCTTGCTTCGGCGTCGATAATGAGTTTTTCCGCTTCAATTTCAGCGGCTAGTTTTGCAGCCTCCGCTTTTTTCGTTTCCAAGATCACGGTGCTCTCACCTGTTTCTTTCGCTTTAGTGATCGCCACTTCCTTGACCCGGTTTGCCGTCATGATGGCTTCCAGATCCTTGGTCTTTTCTTTTTCTTCTACCACCTTCTTTTCCACCGCCACTCTTTCGCGAATTACATCCTGAATGTTCTTACGCTCAACTTCCACTACCTTTTCTTTCTCGATTTCGGCAAGGGCTACAATCTTCTCTTTTTCGGTTCGCTCCAACAGCATATCCTTCTCTACTCGCTCGTTCTCTACTGCCTCTGTTCTTTCTTTGCTCTTCAAGGCCACTATCACCTGTCTCATGCGATTCTCTTCAGCAATTTCAAGGGCTTCGTCTGTCGAGATTCGGACCTGTTCTGCCTTTAGGCGTTCTTCTTCGTTGACTTTCTTGATTTCTGAGGTTTCTCTTGCCTTAATATTGGCAATTTCCCGCTTCTGACGTTCCTCTTTCTCCGCCAGCTGTCTCTCTAATTCCAGGATGGCCTCTTTGGCTTCAACGTTTTGACGCTTCAGCGTTTTCTCCTCCTCTTTCCGAATAAAATTCGCGGCCATGTTCTGCTCGGCCGTGAGCTCAGTGATCTTGCGAATCCCCTGTGAATCCAGGATATTGTCCGGTCTCAAAAACTCAACAGGAGTTTGTTCCAGGTAATCTATTGAGCAGTTATCCAGAGTATATCCATTCAGGTCCTGTGCTGACATTTGGAAAATTTTCTTCCGAAACTCTTCTCTTTGTTCATATAGATCGACAAAATTGAAGGTCTTTCCTACTGTCTTCAAGGCTTCAGAAAATTTTGCCTCAAAGAGATTGTTTAAGGTATTGATATCGGAAGCTCTTTGGCAGCCGATCGTCTGAGCTACATTAATAACATCCTCTTGACTCTTGTTCACTCTCACAAAGAAAACCACCTTGATGTCAGCTCTTAGATTGTCCTGACAGATAAGCCCATCTTTGCCCATTCTTGTAATCTCCATCGCCTTTACGGAGATGTCCATGACTTCCGATTTTTGAAAAACCGGAATTACAGTCATGCCATTGAAGCTGACTTTGACTCCACCCATCCCGGTTTTTACCAATGCCTGGCCCTGAGAAACCTTTTGGTACAATTTTGAAATTAGGAAGACTACACCGAGGGTGATTATGACAGCTATCACCAGGATAGAAATTGCGATTTGTGGTATCATTTATTGGGGTTTAAATTTTTGGTAGCTGTGAGACAGTATAGACAATGCTGTCACCCTGTTTCACTTTATTGTAAATGGTTACTTTATCTCCTTTATTTAGGGATGTGAATGGAGCCATCTCGTCAATCATGATGCTGACCAGGAGGGTGTCGTCATCTTTTAGAATGCGACCTTGGCTCACTTCATTCTTTTCAAAGCTGAAAACTACTTCGCAAGTATCTCCTGCAAGCTCTAATGGCTTGGCTACATCGTCAAGGTTTTTGAATAGGGGCACAAAGGGTCGGGAAAGCACTTTGCCTGCTAAAGCACTTAAAAACAAATTTGGAATGATCAGCAGCAGTGCGAATAGTGCAGCATGTCCGCCAAGGTAGTAATTACCCAGTATGCTGATGATCCACAAACTCAAAGCGAAAAAAGAAAAGAACACCATGAAGGGTACTCCATTCAGATTTAGGAATCGGAAAAGCCCGATCAGGTAGGCAGGTGAAGAGTCCCCAACTTCCATGTCAAGATCTACATCTATGTCGCCGTCTAAATCGAAATCAAAGTCAAATCCGTCCAGCTCTACTGCACCAAGAATGACAAAAATCCAATAGAAAATGCATAGTATTAGTAGTATCGTGTATGGTAGGTTAATTCCATATAAAGACACCTCAATTAACTCTCTAAAGAACAATGGTAGTGCAACCATATTTTTTCGCAGTTTGGATTATGTCAACCTCAATTGACAGCGTTTAAGTTCCCACATGGCAAAGATTGTAATGTAATAGACAATCGCCGACACTGCTCCAATATACGAATATAGCTACTTACTAGTGCTGCGTAAACAAAGCTCGTGACACCTTTTAGGAGCTTATCTTTTTGTCAGACGAGCAACGAAGTATGACAGAAATAGCAGCCCTTAAAGGTGGTGCGAATTTCGTTTGCGTAGCACTAGCTTGATATGAATTCCATTAATTTTTTATAGGTTCTAAATGAGCTTGCCTAGCGAATAATGGTCACATGACCGGAATATTCTTCAATGCTTCCATCAAAGTAACGAGCCTGGCCTGCATATACATAAGTGCCCATAGGTAATTGCTCACCAGCGGCCTTTCCATCCCAGGCTGAGGCTCCATCTCCGGGGCTGAAATTGGATGCCTGATACATTCTTTTGCCCCAACGATCATACACTTCAAATGATAGAATTTGCTCGACGCCATTTCCAGAAGGAACAAAGACGTCATTGATCCCATCTTCATTTGGTGTAAATGCATTTGCAGTGATGATACCACGCTCCTCGTTAACGACTACTGATACACTTGCAGTCGTTGTGCAGCCTGCCAGGGATGTAACTACGACTGTATACAAGGTCGTTTGACTTGGCTCCGCAATTGGGTTTGGACAATCAAAGCAACTGAGACCCTCAATTGGAGCCCAACTAAAGTTCGTTTCTGTTGCATCGACGTCGATGACTCTCGCATCAAGTTCTGTGGATTGACCAAGCATTAATGCTCCTCCTCCTGAGGCCTGAACTTCCAGATCAAGGACTTGTACGGGAACCTGCATGGTAGCTTCGCATCCGCCTTCTTCTACTCTCAACGAAATCACTTCGCTACCTACCTGGTCAAAACGCAGTTCGAGAGCGGAGATTGATTCCAAATCTCCAGAAACAAGTGTAGCAGATCCGGGATCCCATGAAGCTGTAGGACTATTGCCGTCATACAGCGCTTCTACGATGAAGGTTTCTCCGGGACAAACACTTTCAGGTGCAAGGATTTCTATTTCCGGATCTGAATAGGCAGTAAAGCTAAAGCTCGTGCTACTGTTGCAGTCTCCAGGACTGATATATTGTACCGTATAATCCGTGAATCCCACAGTGCTCTGCAATTGAATCGAACCGGTAGCTGGGTCTATTACTGCACCATTGTCAATACTAAATTCTCCGCCGCCTACGCCCGTGATATCCGGTGTGATAACACTTGAAGAAACGCAGAAGGAGTTGCTTTCATAGCTAAATTCACTGCTGGCCGCAGTAACGGAACTAATGCCAATTTCGAGATAACCTATCGACTCGCAGTCATCTGATGCGGCATATGATTTAACAAAATAGGATCCCAAGGCAGTTGGAAGGTAGCTTGTTCCCATCGCCAGGGTATCTTCAAATGCGCTGCTGGAAGACCAGAGATAAGTGTCGCCAGTATCTACAATGTTTAATGTCTGCAATTCTGTCCCTTCGCAAATCTCAATACTTTCTCCCTCAGGATCTGCTGCTGGCGTGCAGGCAGGACAGGACAAATTTGACATCAAAACCGTTTCATTGCAGGCAGCAGGATGGTTCGGATCAATGGCATTGATCATGAAAGACACTGTTCCTGTTTCTGCTTGTGCAAAACTGTAATTGTCACCCGTTCCGCTATTTAAATTGTTTCCTCCATCACTAGCAACGCTGTAGCTAATGCTATAATCGCAGCTCGAAGTAACACTGGCAGTGCAATCCGTCTCATTCAGTATTGCGTCGATTGCTGGAAATATGTTGATGGTATAACTTAGGCCTAAATCGATCCAATCAAGCCCGTCAGTCGGGTCTCCATTTTCATCGCAAGAGATAAAGGCATGCAGTACCAAGGCTGCCGCATTACACCCATCTCCAGAAGCAGGATAATCCAGAACAGAGCCGTCCTCGTACGGTTCAGATGGGCCAGTGCTGTCTGCATACCATTCCACTGGCAAACCATTGTCATTTATCAGTACGGCTTCAGGTAGCTGCAAAACATCTCCGTTGCATACAAAGCTCTCGGTGGACTCGCTTGGACTGCTTGGGCAAGGCGTTGGAGCACAGCTGGCAGCTGTAGAAAGGGACAGTGTTCCACATTCTGCAGGATGATTGGGAAGATTGCTATCAATTGTAAACGCTACGGTCGCGTTGTCCGCCGCAGCGATCGTCGCAATCGATCCGCTTCCGGATTCACCGTCAAGTGAGCCTCCTTGAATCGTATAGCTGATCTCATAATCACAATCTGTAAGAATCTCTGCGTAGCACTCACCAGATTCCACAGTTGCAGCAATCTCAGCATAAAGCTCTACAAAGGCAGTATAATTCAAACTGACCAGTTCAAATCCTCCCATGCCATTGGTATCACAACTAATGTAAGCATGAAGAGTCTCAGCATGTGGCTGGCACGGGTCCCAACTTTCTGCAGCTGCGTAAGCACTGCCACTAATAAACTCTGTCTGCGGGTTATTAAAATCTACAACATTCCTAAACCACCTGATTGATTCGCCATTGTCGTTTTGCAAATTTGGTTCAGCAAGCAGCAAAGTTTCCCCATCACAGAGATAATAGGTTTCAGATGGATCCGCACTGCTTGGGCAGGGAGCTAAAGGACAATCAAAACTGCCGGTCAGCTCCAGGAAATTACAGGCATCAGGCCTATTTGGAATCGCATCCGAAATATAAAAGATAGCACTCCCCACTTCGCCAGGATCCACATCGAAACTGCCAAATGGTCCACTCATTTCATTGCTAATGCCGGTCGATATAGCCTCAAAATAGATGTCATAGTTGCTGCACATATAGGCCAGGCTCACAGTACACTCTTCCTCTGTCATTAAAATATCAATAGGTGGAAACACCCGAACTGTATGTATGAAGCTCAGATCCAGCCAGGCCAGATTGCCATCGCCATCATCGTCACATTCTATCACTGCAAAGTAAGGCAAATCCACTGGCTCACACCCATCTCCTGTCGCAGGATAAGCAATCGGTTGATTCCAATCAACGAGACCTTGTGGGTTATTGATATCGGTAATGTCCCGATACCAATACACAGGTTGCCCATTGTCATTTGCCAGCTCAAACTCAGGCTCTATGGCCACATCTCCTTCACAGACTACCTGTACTACTGGTGGCTCCAGTACAGTTGGACAAGGAGCTACCGGGCAATCCAGGAGATATACAGCTGCCGTGATATCGCAGTCATCTGGTCTGTTCTCGTCTGGATCCTCCAATGTAAAGGCCACTGTGCCACTTTCACCACTAGTCACTCCTACAGAAGCAATATTCCCACTCTGCGGGCTAGGACCATCCGTGTTTAGAACATAGGAAACATCATAATTACAAGGATTATCAATTGCCACATTGCAAATCTCTTCAGTGATGGCATTGATCTCGATTGGCATATACACTTGTACCTCTACTTCACCATTTGCAATCAGGCTGCCATCTGCCAGACAGTATAAGTTATAACCGTACACAAGAATATCACTACATGGATCATTAGTATCCGGAAACACGGAGATCGTGAAACCCGGCTGTGTTTCACCATTAGGCAGCGACCACTCTACAAAACCCAATTCCTGATTAACTACATCAACAACCATATCCGTGTTCTCGCCTTCGCAGAGATATGGTTTAAAGGCCAAAGCGCCTTGAAAAACGGGACAATTGCCCAAACAAATTGATGGCAACATCCACATCAAACACAAGGTCGTGGCACAAGCTTTTAAGAAAGCCCAATTCATAGGTAAATCAATTTAGCAAGGAGATAGAATGTGCGAGAGGATGGGCAAACAAACGTACAACAATCCGGCCAATTGCCCGTGGCAGCTACTTAGCTGACTATTTTATTAGTTGCTAAATCGTATCTTAATGTCTCAAATAACCATAAATATGAGTCCTGCCCGAGTTTTGTACTTCTTTCTGCTCCTTACCTTTAGTGCCGTTCAAACAAATGCACAATCGATAAAAATCGAAGGAAAGGTCCTTGATGCACTTGACCGTTTTGCCCTTCCGGGTGCCAGTATACAGCTGGTTGATGGCGGAACAGTTACCGATAATGATGGCAATTTTCGTCTCGAAGCGACTCAAGGAGCAACACTGATAGTGACTTATATTGGATACCAGGAACAATCAATTACTGTATCCGCTACAGAACCAGAGCTCATCATATTTCTCGAACCTGAGGTGAAAGATATCGGAGAAGTAGTCATCTCTGTCTCAAAATTTGAACAGCAGGCAGAAGAGGTAACCGTATCGATCGTGCCGATAAGTCCCGACGCCATTGCCCAGCAGGCTTCAAGCAGCCTAAAAAAAGTACTGGACCAAACCCCTGGCGTAGTAGCCTATCAAAACCAGCTTACTATAAGAGGTAGCAACGGTTACACCTTTGGAGTGGGTTCAAGAGTGAGTTTATTGTTAGACGGTCTGCCAATGATGACTGCAGATCAGGCAAGTATTGACTTTGAGTTCCTGCCAACAGACAATATCAAGAAAATGGAGGTCATCAAGGGGGCCTCTTCAGTATTGTACGGTTCTGGCGCACTTGGAGGAGTGGTAAGCGTTTTCACAGAACGCCCGACTGCAAAGCCAAAAACGACCGTTCGCTTGCGTCAGGAAGTATTCGATAGACCTAAGAACAAAGACATTCTTTGGGATGGCATAGAGCAAGGCTTTTCCAACTCAGCGCATTTTTTCCATTCACGAAGAATCGGTAATAATCTCGACTTTAGCTTGCAGGTCGATGGCATCAATGACGATGGACATCGGCAAGAGGAGTTTACCCGCACTGCAAGAGCAAGGACATCATTGCATTATTTCCCAGAGAAGATCCCAGGCCTGAGATTTGGCGCCAGTGTCGGAGGAAGCAAAGAAAAGCAAGCGCTGTTCATCACATGGGCATCTTATCCAGACTCTGCAATGTACCAAGGGGAAATCGGCCTCACCGAACAAGAATTCACCAAAATTGTCATTGATCCACGCATCTCCTACATCAATAAACTGGGCAACAAACACCTCTATCTCGGAAGGACCTACATTAGTGATCGAACCACCTCCGGAGGCTTTTCAGATTCCCGATTGTACTTCAACGAATACCAATACCAACATCAATTCCACGAAGACCTCACTATAGTCTCAGGACTCAACCACACCTACACCACGGTCGACTCTGATCTGTTTGGCAAAAACACTTCCTCCAACTTCGCCGCCTTCTCCCAGGCCGACTGGCGAATAGGAAGGCTCAATCTGAGCGGGGGCTTTCGCTATCTCTACGCCACCATTGAGGGTGAAAATCTAGTCAACAAACCACTCTTCCGTGCAGGGGCCAACTACCGTGTCGGCGAAGCCACTTTCCTCAGGGCCTCAATTGGCCAGGGAATTCGCACTCCCGCACCGGCTGAACGTTATGTGACCGTCACCATTGGAGCACTTACTGTAACACCAAATCCCGAATTGGGCGTTGAAGAAGGCTACACCAGCGAGCTCGGTGTCCGTCAATTGTGGAAAGCAGGCGAATGGGAAGGACTGATAGATGCCGCAGCATTCCAAATGCGATTTAACGATATGGTCGATTATCAAATCAGCGATCCCGACTCGCTCGACTTCTTCGACCTGAGTGCACAATTCAGAGCAGTAAACATCAGCGATGTAAGAGTCAACGGACTCGAATTGATGCTGGGTGCCAGACGAAGCTGGGACAACTCCTCTCTAAACATTCAGGGCGGTTACACCTACATAGACCCACAAGATCTCAACGGCATACCAGAACAGGATGATCTCTATAACATCACCGAAGCACAGCTCGACACAATAACTTTCGAAAGCCTCTTTGATTACCACATTGTGCTCGGCCCCGATCAACCAACTACCCTAAAATATCGAAACAAGCACATGATCAGAGCAACCACCTCCTATCAACGCGGACGCTATACCGCGACGGCAAATTATCGTTTTCTCAGCCCACTCACCAATGCCGACAAGATCATGTATTACGAACCCTTCATGCTAGTCGAACCGATTCAAGAAAACCTCGACGCAAGTGGTTTTTCGGCAAGTCCTGAACAATCCGAGGCCTTTGCCAATTTGTTGGCAGGCCAGAGTCGCCCCTTGGTGCCCGGAGTGTACGAATACCAGCAGCAACTCCCCAATGGCTATCACTTTGTTGACTTGATTCTAAGCGCGGAGTTCGGTGCACACACCATTTCTCTGCATGGTTTCAATCTGACAAATACGGAGTACATGCCCATCGCCGGTTACCTCATGCCGCATCGAAGCTACGCAATCCAATATCGACTAACACTCTAACCCAAAGTCAATATTCTTGTTGAGCGGAGCTCAAGCTAATGGATTGATAGAATAATATGTTGTGGGAAAATAAATATAAAAAATATTTGGAGCGAATCATAACCCATCGCGTTCTGCTCTTCCGGCTTTCCATTCCAATGCAGCCAGCAGACAGGGCTTCGCTGCACCAGTATCCGAGTCTGCTTTTTGGCAGCCTCGCCTACTGGGCGACTCAGCACCTGTCTGCTGGCTGCATTTCCATTGCAATCCGGGCTATTCTGCACCTACCATACCCGCGGAAACAAACCAAAAGGCATGCTCATTGAGTCACAGTAAGCATATACTTTGTCAACAAGGTAGAAAACTTATTTTCAGCCTGATTCACGAAACAACACTATTCAGTCAATTCCTTGTTCCGCTCCTTCGCCAGCAATTTTCGACTGGTCAATTTGGTGCCAAACAGTTCGTCCCAGGCCAGACTGATGAAGCCAAAATTTGTTTCCTCATCTATGAAGTGATGATCAATATGGTGTTGCTGATAAAGTTTGTACCAGCGATTGTTAAAATTGTAGTTGTGTACCGCATAATGCAACCAGTCGTAAATGAGGTAAATGGAAACCCAACCAGCCATAAATGCATGTGCATTTACTCCAAGAAGCAAATAATAGAACCCATAAAAAATGAACAAAGCAGGAATACTAACTTCCAGCGGTGTCAGATGAAATCTTACGTCCTTAGGATAGTCATGATGGCCTGTATGCGCACCATAAAGTACTTTTTGCCAGAAGGCCGATTTTGGTTTTGCATGCAAAATCCAACGATGTGCAACATACTCAAACAGGGACCACAGCGGAATCGAGATGACAAAATACATAGCAAAAACCAAGGGCGGAATTCCACAATAATACAGCCCATAAACAAAGCTGAATATCACCGCCGGCACATACAAATAGAATGGCACAAGGTGATTGGATAAACGAAACTCGCCAAACACTTTTTCCTTGCGTACCTCCTCCGGCATGGCTTTGTTGGATAGAAAGCTCTTTTTCTGGCTCATAACCCGCTTTTTAGTCCACTAATATAGCAAGTCCCATGCGAAGTCATGCTCCAAAGTATCGTTTGTAGATTCTTTTTCGATACCAAAACTGAAAATACAACAATGGATATAGCAATGGACCAAGAAACAAGGGACTCTCATACTGTATATCATCTACAATCTCACAGCCCCCATCCACCAAAGAAATCATTTGATGATGGTGTTTCCAATAGCTGAAGGTAAAAGGTAGCCTGGTGCCTTCGTCAATGAAAAAAATCTCTCTTTCGCGTTCCCCCTGTGCAGTAATCTCACTAAACCAATCCATGAAATACACGCGAAGTCTTACTTCATCACCAAGCTTGCAGCCATCAAAACGCAATAACTTCAGTGGAGTCAGAGGTGGTACTAAAGCGAGAAAAAGCTCTTCGTTAAAACCTGCAAACACTTGACGGTAATCTTGCGCGACCTTGGTTTTGATGACTATTCTCATTGCCCTTATTTTCAGCATTCGGATTGGAGTACAAATAAGACCGTAAGTGAGAGCCTAAGGCAGTAGTGGCCGAGGCATTAGTCAATGGTCAATTCGGACTTGTACCCAGCACTATTTATCTCAATTCGGTGCGCTCAGTAGTCGTATTTCTTACCCCACTTATCCCGCATACTCCTTCTCATTTTTTCCTCTCGAGCATTGCTGCCTGGATCGTAAATTTTACGACCTTTCAAGGCATCAGGTAAAAACTCTTGATCAACGAAATTTCCGCTAAAGTCGTGAGCATATTTGTAGTTTTGGCCGTAGTTCAACTGTTTCATCAACTTCGTCGGCGCGTTTCTCAGATGCAAAGGTACCTCCAGATCGCTGGTCTGTTTAGCGAGCTTTTGCGCTTTGCGTATTGCTGTATAACTAGCATTGCTCTTATCAGAGCAAGCCAGGTACACTGCCGTCTGTGACAGTATCAAATCGCACTCTGGATATCCGATTTTGGTCACAGCCTCAAAGCAGGTATTGGCAAGCACTAGAGCCGTAGGGTTGGCATTTCCTATATCCTCCGAAGCGAGTATGAGCATACGTCTGGCAATAAACTTGGGGTCCTCTCCACCTTCAGTCATACGCGCCAGCCAATACAAAGTAGCATTTGGATCGCTACCCCTCATTGATTTGATGAAGGCAGAAATGATGTCATAGTGTTGCTCCCCATCTTTATCATAGCGAGCGGTCTTTTGTTGTGCATATTTCTCCGCCAGCTCATTGTTGATCACCAGCTGATCGCTTCCTTCTCCTACTACGATTAACTCCAGGAGATTCAGCGTTTTTCGAGCATCTCCGCCTGAAAGCGCAAGCAAGGCATCGGGTTCCTGCAGATCGATCTCCTTGGTCTTAAGTAGCTCGTCATGATCGATGGCATGCTGCAATATTTCAATCAACTCTTCCCTCGCCAGCGACTCCAAAACGTACACTTGACAGCGAGATAATAAAGCGTTGATCACTTCAAATGAGGGGTTCTCTGTTGTAGCGCCTATCAGGGTGACAATTCCTCGTTCCACAGCACCCAGCAAGCTATCTTGTTGGCTTTTGCTAAAGCGATGTATCTCGTCAATAAACAGTATAGCCCCATTTGTTTTCGACGCAGACTCAATAGCTGCTCGAATATCCTTAACACCGGAGTTGATCGCACTCAACTGGAAAAATGGTAAATCCAGTTCTCGGGCTATTAGGTTGGCCAGCGTAGTTTTGCCCACGCCTGGTGGACCCCAGAACAACATGGATACAATTTGCCGGTTGTGAATCATCTGAGGAATGATTTTTCCCGGACCGACTAAATGCTTTTGACCAAAAAAGTCCATTAAGTTTTGAGGCCGCATCCTTTCGGCCAGAGGGACTGCACTCATATCGTAGAATTAGCCTTGCACCAATTTAATTTGCTCATCTAACTCACTGGCCGAAATACCAAGGTGTGATTCCGCATAGGGACATTCGCCATTGTGTATTAGCAGTAACTGAGGAGACTCATGATGAACCGAGAATCGCTCGGCAATTTCACCAGAAACATCCCTAAAACTGATCAAGTCCAGATGATAAGCAGGTACTTCAGCAAGTCCTTGCTTTTCCCAATTGCGCTCCAATCTGCTTTTAGCAGTTGAAGAAATGCTACACCGAGTACTGTGTTTAAAAATCACAACAGGCTGGCTCTTTGAAGCTGTGCTCAGCTCTTCCAGTTGTTCAACGCTTGTAAGTTCAATCCAATTCATGGGTCAATATTTAGTATACCTTAGATAATCATTTCAATTGAGCATGGTTCACCAGAATGTTAGGCACCATTTCCAATGATCATCATATGTCCGTTTACCTTCAAAAAGCAAAAACGGGACCTATTGGATCGACTCCATCATTCGCTCTATGACTTCTTCATAATAATTTACATAGATTGGAAGAACATTCCGCAGGTCGAACTCGCTGGCTTTCTTCAGAGCATTGGCTCGAAAAGCCTTTAACTTCTCTTCATTGCTCAATAGCTCGATGGCATTCGCCGCCATGCTCTCCACATCTTCCACCTTGCTCGTGTAGCCAGTTACACCGTCAATATTCACTTCAGGAATACCTCCTGCATCAGAGGAAATAACCGGTACCTCACAGGCCATTGCCTCCAGAGCTGCCAATCCGAAACTTTCTTTCTCAGAAGGTAGAATAAACAGATCAGCCACTGCAAGAAGTTCGCCTACTGCGTCCTGTTTGCCCAAAAATCTAATGTCGCAATCCACGCAAAGCTCTCGTGCCATCTTTTCAATCGGAATTCGCTCCGGACCATCACCAATCAAAAGCAGCTTTACGGGAACCTTTTCCTTTACGATGTGAAACATCTTGATGATATCTTGTACACGCTTCACTTTTCTGAAGTTAGAAACATGTATCAGAATCTTTTCCCCATCTGGTGCAATGGCGGTACGAAAATGATCCTTGTTTTCTTTTTTGAAGGTGGTCAAATCTATGAAGTTAGGGATGACCCGTATTTCAGTTTCAATTTCGAAGAAGTTAAGCGTATCCTGCTTCAAGCTCTCAGAAACAGCGGTAACCCCATCACTTTCGTTGATCGAATAAGTGACTACCGGTGCGTAGGTCTCATTGTTACCGACCAGCGTGATATCCGTACCATGCAAAGTAGTTACCACTGGAATGTGAATTCCACGCTTTGCAAGTATGCGTTTAGCCATCAAAGCAGCCGAAGCATGCGGAATCGCATAGTGAACATGGATCAGATCCAGTTGCGAATGCTGCACAACATCAACCAGTTTACTGGCTAATGCGGTTTCATAGGGAGGATATTCAAACAGTGGATAGTTGGCCAGATTGACCTCATGGTAGAGAACATTTGGTTGAAAATAGTCCAACCTTGCCGGCTGCTGATAAGTCACAAAATGTACTTCATGGCCTTCTCGCCCCAGGGCTTTTCCCAGTTCGGTTGCCACTACTCCACTGCCACCATAAGTAGGATAACATACAATTCCAATCTTCATAGATTCACTTGTTTCTGCAAGTTAAGCAAGCTCATCTTGTAAATGCATAAAGCTGGAATATTGTTCATAAATAAGGGCATGAAAACTGCCGCTGAAGGGACATGGCAGCGAACTGCGAAGCATGGGAATTAGAGATATCAAGAGACACAAATGCCCGGTACTATTCCCAGTTCTTACAATTCTTGCAGAAGAGGTGCCGATGCTTATCCGCACTGGCTTTGCTAAGGGTCTCGTAAAATTCCACTTTGAGTAGTTGGTTTTCCAAAATTGGAAAGCCGACCGTTGAGGTCCAGATCAAACAGCAGGAAATCATGATCATTGCAGGAATGATGCGCAATGGCTTTTTCTTCTTTGGCTCTCCGATGATCAATTCTATTCGCTCTCTAAACAGGCTTTTCTTTAAATGCTGTGCCAGAGCGATGCTCTGGTATCGCTTCATATTGATCAGCACATTTGCATAGAATTTCGAACTTCCATTTCGAACCACCGCATATTCATCAGCAATAAACTCGGCGAGTTTATCTAGTTCCCGCTTGAAGAAGTAAAAGGCTGGATTCAGGAACCAGAGGGCCTGAAGGCTCTCTACCAGAATTTTCACCCAGGTGTCCTTTTGTTGTATATGAGCCACTTCATGCCAGAGCACAGCTTTAAGCTCCTGCTCCTGCAAAAAATCCATTTCGTTTTGCCAGATCACGTACTTATCGAGTAGCTGAAAAGAGGCAACAGACAATTGCTTGTCATTACGCAAAGCTACAAAGCGAATACCTTCGAGTTCCATTTGTTCCCGACGGCTGATCCGAACAATGTACACCAAATAAAGTATCTTGGCCATCAAAATCATGAAGATCAGAAGTGCCGCAAGCAGACAGCCTTTCAGAAACCAGGTCTCATTAACGATCACTAGCTCATAAGTCCAGTCTGCCTTGTAGGCTACAATGTTTTCTTTGGCAATTTCAGTACACTCGCAGAATTCCGCCGCAGTCAATGCCTCTTCATAACAAGTATTAATTTCTGCATCTGAAGGACAAAACTCAGAATACACCTCTTCCATCAAGACCATAGAGGACTGCACAGGCTCAGTATGTACAATCTCCGGCAAAAGATGATACTTGGTAATAAAGGGCAATACAAGGCTCATCCCCATAATGGAGAGCAGCATCAACCGCTGGTGCTGGAATGGCAGCTGACTATTTCTGATCAGGAAGTAGTACAATCCTCCTCCTAAGAACAGAAGCAAATACGTGAATAGTATATAACTAAGCATCGCCCAAACCTACACTTGTGGGGTACAAGTGCTTACTTTTTCTTATCGATCAAATCCTGTAGGTCATCAAGCTCCGTTTCCGGAATAGCGTCATTGTCAATCAATGCCGACAACAATCCAGTCACCGATCCAGCAAAAGCGTTCTCCAATACATTGGAAATCAAATTTTTCTGGTACGCCAACTTGGAAACAACGGGATAGTACTGATGTGTACGACCAAAAGATTCATGACTTACAAAACCCTTGTCCTGCAAAATTCGAACCGTCGTAGAAATCGTATTGTAGGCTGGAACAGGCTCATCCGGCCAACGTTCTTTAAGCTCCTTCACAAACGCCTTTTTCTCCTTCCACAGGATATTCATCACCTTCAGCTCCAGTGGTGTTAACAACTTCTTGCTCATCTATCAGATTTTTGATAAAGTTAGCCCTTATAACAGCCTTTTGCAACTATTATTTTAGTTGAAGCTGCTAAGGGACAGCGAATCAATAAATGTCCATTTTGACTTGCTGGAAATGATTTATCCATCGTTATTTTTCTCCACCAGCCAACAAGGATGCTGTCAAAAAATGCCTCGTCTAAATCATTTCCAGCGACGTCAAAATCGGACAGTTATTGATTCCCTATCCCTAAGGCACAAAAACTGACAATCTAAAACGCCACTAAGAATCTGAGCTAAACTGCAAGCCCAGCAAAGGCACCCGATACTCGTACCACCTCCCTTCCCAGACCTTCCAATTGTGCTTTGGCTTTTTCATCCTGTAGATTTCCTTGCTTGTCAAAGGCTTGCCAGGTATTGGCGATTGGCACTACCATTGGAACAGCAAAGCCCCTAAGTGCCCGAACAACAAACTCCATAGTATTGATAGCCTGCAAACCCTGTACTCCACCTGCAGTACAAATCAAGCCTACAGCCCTGTCGCTCAGGTAAGGACGCTCATCCTTACTGAGTTCTTGCAGCCAATCCAAAGCATTCTTGAATGCCCCGCTCACCGTTCCATGATACAAGGGACTACTCCAGATCATGCCATCACAGGCACTAATAGCCTCGCACATTTTTTTCACCGCATCCGGCACTTCCTTCACACGCAGATCCAACAAAGGCAGATCCAATCGTGCGATATCAAAAAGTTCAATCTCCGCACCGGCATCATAAGCAGCGGCCATTGCTATTTCCAGCGCATATAGGCTGGTCGAGTTATCAGACAATGCTCCTCCTAACCCTACTATCTTTCTGGACATATCAAATCGCATTTTGGTCAATAGATTAGCACGACTCTTTTGTATCTAAGAGCGCGCACACTCAATCAAAACAACCCCAGCAGAGACACAAAGTTTATCCCGAATGCGAATCAAGCTGATTGAGAGAATCTATAATGACATCACAGGCCCATATTGTTTGCTCATCTGTGATAATCAAAGGAGGAGCAATCCGAAGACAATTATCGGCAAACAGGAACCAATCTGTGATCAAACCTGATGCTATGCATTGGTCAATCACCTGCTTTGTCGTATCAAAATTGTCAAACTGTACTGCCATCATCAAGCCCTTATTCCGGATGCACTCAATGCGCTTGTGTTGCAATCTCTCCAAAAACAAACCTGCCTTTCTTTCCACATCTCTCCACAGCCGACCTTCAAGAATTACTTCCAGCGCCGCTTGTGCCGCCGCTGAACAAACAGGATTGCCACCAAAAGTAGTGATATGTCCTAAGAATGGATTGTCCTGAAATACGGCCATCATCTCTTGAGATGCCACAAAGGCACCAATCGGCATTCCGCCGCCCATCCCTTTTGCAAGCAGCAGTATATCCGGCACAATATCATAGTGCTGAAATGCGAACAATTCCCCAGTACGTCCAAAGCCTGTTTGTATTTCATCAAAAATCAGCAAAGCCCCCACTTCAGTGCAACGCCTGCGAAGCGCTCTCAAAAAAGACTCCTCACCAGGATTCACTCCAGACTCCGCCTGCACAACTTCCGCAATCACACAAGCAGTCTTCTCAGTAATCTGCTGCAATTCCGACTCCTCATTATACACCAGACTTCTGGTCTCAGGCAGCAAAGGGCGATACGCTCTTTTGAAGTATTCACTTCCCAGCAAACTTAGCGAGCCATGCGAACTACCGTGATAAGAATGTCTAAATCCAATCATCTCTCTACGACCAGTAAATCGCTTGGCGAGTTTCAAAGCACCCTCGGTCGCCTCTGTTCCAGAATTCACCAGGTAGACATTATCCAGCTCGGTGGGCAATTGATCCGTAAGTAGTTTACACAAAGCTATCTGAGGCTGATAAACATACTCCCCATAAACCATCAAATGCATATACTGCTCACACTGATTCTTAATCGCCGCCACTACCCGATCATGACAATGCCCAACATTACTTACCCCAATTCCTGATATCAAATCTAAATAGGATTTACCATCCTTATCATAGAGGTAAACCCCTTTGGCTTTTTCGATTTCCAGCATCAGTGGCATATCACTGGTTTGTGCTACATGCCTTAAAAATAATTGTCTTTGATTCATGTCTAGAACTTATGGCCGAAGTAAAGAGAAAACTCAGTTTAGTATATGAAAATTTCGAGTGTGATTTATTTTTAAATCAAATAATTATAATGTGATGTGAATTTTGCCATACTTTATTCGCATGGTCTTAGAGTGAAATTACACTTTTTCCTTGCGCAAGACAAGATGCGTTAAAGCATCGATTTCCAGGCTCTCTTAAACCTTAGCTCGCCAATCCAGTTTAAGATACCATATCGCGATTTATCACTCAGATTTACCAACAAGAAACTAAAATTGAAAACGATGAAAAATACATTTTTGTGTGCTGTCGTAGCCCTAATGACCATGCTGATTTCCAGTGATATCTTCGCTCAAAGAAACTACAAAAAGGCACCACGTGCCGACGGAAACCAAACCATTCTTTCCACTCGTCCACTGTCTCTAATTGTCGGCCAACCCAACCTAAAATTGGAACACGGACTGTCAGACAACGCTTCTGTCGGAACGCACCTAAGTTATTTCACAGGCCTCAACGACGGTCTCAAAGCTGATCCATTCGTGCGCTTTTTCCCTGGAGGCAACGACCTCTCTCCTACTGGATTCTACCTCCAGCTCAAAGGCTCAGTAGGCCGACACAACAAGCAGCTCGATATAGTCCGAGGAGATCTGGTCGAACAGTATGCTGATGAAATTGCCCCCGAAGACATAGACCAGTTTGTAGATGAGCTAATTGCTGGCGAAGGCGAGACCAGAAACTTCACCGCCGCAGGTGGAGGATTGGCAGCCGGCTACCAGTGGATGCTTGGCAAAAATGAAAACTTTGTCATAGATCTATACGGAGGTTGGAAGCGCTACAAAGCCATTTCTTACGATCACCTTGGCACCGGCGAAAAGGCCTTGTTTAATACAACCAGAAACATTCCAGTTGAACTGGGTTTCCAAATCGGAATATCCTTCTAAGCGGCAAATAAACCACAAATACGCTGATGTATGGAGGCGGAAGTGAAGATGTTATGGTCTTCGTTTCCGCCCCTTTTTTTACCTTCTCAAAATGGCTAGTGCTGCGTACTTCGCTTACGTAGCAATAGGATAACTTCATCAAAGATTTGGAGCGACCCGAACCCGGCCGCGCAGATGGCTTGCCAGCTATCCATTCCAATGGAGTCACTGCTCGCTGCTGTCTGCATCCGCCATCCATGTCTCTCCTATCGTCGAGCCACGGCTGGCGGCGCAGCCAGGCGCTCCCAGCACCTCCATTTCCATTGCTATCTGGGCTATTTTGCACTGCCACTCCCCCGCGCCCAAAAGGTGAGAAATCAAACATCAATTCCCGAGCTTGGCAAGTTCTCGAATGCGAATCCTACTCTCTACCCTGTACTCTCTGCTCTCTACACTTTGCTCTGCCACAGTTGCATGACAGCATTTAGATAGCCAGGTCTTTCTGGAAATGGTAACCACCTATCCGGTAGCCAGTGTTGAAATAAAATTTGTGCGATCTTGAATTCTGCACATAAGTATTTAACTCAACAGATTTATAGTCATGCTTTTTCGCCCAATCTTCCATAAGGTCGAAGAAGACCTTTCCGTAACCCATCGATTGCTTCTTTTTGTCGATGATCACATTATCCAATTCCAATTGTTTGTTAGAGTAGATTCTTACGGTCGTCCAGGCGCTGGAGATTCCGATCAGCAGATCTTGATCATCAAAGAGACCAAAACACTGGTAATTGGGAAAAGCGACCATCTGCTCCAGTAAGGCACGCATATCCGAACCACGCTTATCCGGATTCAATTGTTTGAGCAATTCCTCTACTCGCTCGATTCTCTCAAAAGGGTCAATTAGCTCAATTCTTAGTTGCTTCATCTTTTGGTTTTTGTAGTGTATGTAAACGGAATAGGTGAAACAGAACGGCAATGCTGCTGCCGATTATGATTGGTGCTGCTGCCATTAGAAATCCATATCCTATGTAGATCACATTGGCGATCAAGGAGAAAAAACGCATCCTGTATTCTCCTCTGCTATACATCGAGTATAGATTAAACAGCAGTCCAATAAATCCAATCGTGTCTGACATTCGGGGAGTCAATTTTAGATTTATCCATCATTTCTACAATGAAACAATTCTGCAATTGTCGAAATGATTGTTTAAAAAAAGGGTTAAAGATTGTTGCTCAGGTGCTTGATGTATTTCGCAATGGCTTCTTCGTTTCGTCTGTAATAGGTCCATTTTCCGTGTCTGGTCGCGATCACCAGACCAGCCTTTTGCATCCAGGAAAGGTATTGAGATACAGTTGACTGAGCGATCCCCGCCTTGGTGCCTATATACTGTACACACACGCCATCATTGAAATGCTTGAGGTCGGTGTGCGGCGGAAAATTTGCCTCAGGGTCCTTGAGCCAATGTAAAATATTGACGCGTAGCTCATTAGACAAAATTTTACTGATTTCCACAATATCCATGCTACAATATACCGACATTTCGGTAATTATCAAAATGTTTTTTGGTTTTTGGGATTCAGGTCTGCCCGGCGTTCCAGTTTTGTAATCTCACATCCCACAGAAACACGCTAGACTTTTAGATTACGGTGCGGATGAAATCCACGCCAAGCGATGATGGACACAGTGCCCTCCTGAAATCCGTGATCCCCGATCCCCAAAATGGAAACTGACGACCAGCCAAGCTGTCGGCGCGACGGGGACGTCACGCCGGGCGGCCGGCGCTCCAGTTTCGTAATCTCACATCTCACATCCCAAGTCTCCAATCCCCCAACGAGTATTGCAGTATCAAAATAGCCGCGGGCGAAACGGTATGAGGTGGCCAGCTGCCGTGGTGAATGGCTGGCCATGGGGGCTCGGAGCTTGCGGAGAGACCACAGGGCCAGACCATGAACAGGCAGATGGCTGCCGAATAATAGTGGAGCACGGGGAGCCCGTATCGACGAGTCGATTCGTTTCGCTCCAAAAAAAGAGAGCGCCTCAATTATTGACCTGTGTCTGTGTTTTTTGGATTCGGCGGTGGAAGAGCAGTATGATGAGCAAGGCCAGGAAGAAGGGCATGCAGGGAATTTTGTAGCGGACTAATGCTCCAAAATTATAGCTTGCGAAGCCAGTGGCAAAGGCATAGGACATGCTGAAGAAGAAGCAAAAGAAGAGGAAGGGCGAACCAAAAATCATTTTTATGCTTCGAAAGATGCCGGCACTCAGCAGCGCAAAAACTGCCAATAGTAGTACACCAAAGCTTTCGATGGCAGAGACCAATTGTACCGAGCTACTGACTTCGAAGAGATATGGACGGAAGAAGGTGACATTGATACTTGCCGGGACTTTTTTTAGGATGCCCATATAGGTGGGTTCCCAATCACCCAGGGAGTAGGAGGACCCGCCGTACTCCGCTCCTACTGCTGCATGCCAACCTTGGAATTCGCTTGCGCGGCCGATGAGGAAGCTTAGGGCCATGTCGCTTGCATCGGTGAGTAGGTGGCTGAAGTAATAGAGAAAGATTGCCGTGAAGCTGAAAAGCATAATGAGACTAAATGCGATGAGTTTTGCTTCCCGCACTTTGCTGGTGTAATGGAAGAGTAGCCAGGCGAATGCACCGGGCAGATAGGCTGCCAAAATAAAACCTTTGATAACCGCTGTAAGGTGAAAGCTAATCGGAATGACAATAATTGAAAGCAAGAGTTGCTTGCGTGCAATGAAGACGTGATAGATTCCGTAGGTAAGCCAGCCAAGACAACCCATAGTAATGGTGTCTTTGAGGATGCCTGATCCCCAAAAGATGACAGATGGTACGAAGACTACAGCAAGTGCCAGGGGGTGAACAAGACTGGGATACTGCTTGATGAAAACCCGATAAAGCGCCCATACACCCGTATAGGACAGTGCGCCAAACAAGACGGTGGTTGCTAGAAAGCTGCCTCCGGTAAACAAGCTAAGGACTGCTGTGATCCGACTAACATAGAAGGTTGTTTCGCCACCAAAACTGTTGAGGTAATCGGTGACTCCCTGGGTGGACAAGTTACGATCTAAGGCAGCCGTGGTCAGTACTTCCCATCCTTGTTTGAAATCTCTGAGTAATTCGGTGCGTAGCAAAACGCTGTCTTGCCAATACATGATGGTATCTCCACCGGTGTAGTAAACGGTGTAAACGAAACAAAAGAAGATGGAGCCGAGAATTTTGAGTAAAAGTCCGGGCATGAAATAGACCTTGCATGTCTCTCCTGCGTACCGTATCTCTTTAATGAAGAATGCGATGAGCAAGATGCCGACTAATAAGATAGCGGTTACGATAAGGTCGTATAATCCAATCATTCGACAGTTTGAGATCGAAGCAATGGCCGTGAGTCGTGCAAAGATGCAAGCTTTATTCGAACTGCGCCATATCCTGTTCGAAAAGTGATCTTGAGCTCTTGATTACATCGTTTAGGTTGCTCATCACGACGATGATTTTCTTTTTAAGATCGGCCAGGGAGGCATTGACGTTGCTGAATTCGCCAAGGGTGTAGGCCACTTGCATGGCATGCACGGAATTGACAGCTTCATCATGCAGCTCCCAGAGATTGTCAATGGCGAATTGAGTATCCCTAAAATGCAGTTCATGCTCATCAGAAACCCGATACAGAGCAGCTTCCAGTCGCTGTCGAGTTTCAGGATCTTTGGTCAACTGTATTCTGCTGGCCAGCTGATTAAACAGATTGTCGTTCTTGTGTATAAGACGATGAAACTCGCGCTCGAGGTTGCGAATTTGGGATTCGGATTGGCTCCACAAGTTGAGCGTATTTCTAAAATCTGGATCACTTGCGGTTCGCTTGATCAGCTTTTCCGCCAAATCTTCCGTGCTATTGTAGCTTTTCTTGACCAGGATTTCGGTGTTTTCCCTGGCGGTGTTGACAGTGGATACTTGTTCTATGTTATCTACCCGGTGGTCGAGGATGTCTTTGGGCTCTTGTTCGCCTCTGCACATGAAAAACCAGCAAAGCAAAACAAAGAAAGAAAGCAATATAGCCGTAATGACTTTTGAAGGAATTACCCCCATAATACTAGTTGATTAGACCAATTTGGCCACCTTTAGACGCCAAAATACTAACGAATATCATGCCATTTATAAGGATAACAGTATTTTTTTGAAAAAAAAGTGACGAATCGAGGCGCTTTAAGCCCTTGATTATGTATGTTTTACGTAATTATTGTAGGGCTACTGTTTCCCAACGGTAGATTTTTTGTAGGGTTTATGTGACCTGGGAACTGCTGTGGCGTCAGAAAAATGATTTTATGCCGATCGGCTTTTTAAGTCGCATTCTGCTGGTTACAGGGGCGATGAGTTGTGAGGCAAAAATTAAAAGGATTTATTAGTGCGGTAGAGATTGGTTATCTCTTTTTAAGCACCTGTCGAGTCGGCAGGTGCTTTTTTTATGTCAAAATGCAGTAGAGACAGAGTCCTTATTATTAGAATGCATTGATTTTCTTATCGTATAGGTCTTTGCTTTCTGAGATAGTATTATTGAGTTCCGCCATAATGGTGCCCACTCTATCCTCGATGCTTTTGAGACCAGAGCTGATTTCGGCAATTTGACCAAGTCCCACTGCTACTTCCAGGGCTTTGATCACATCTTTTGCTTCATCATGTAATGCCCGAAGCTTTTCGATTGCTGAGCTGGTTTTGGCTAAAGTCTCATCATAGGAGCTACGGGTTTTGTTGAGCGCACTCATCAGCTCACTTTTGGTCTTCTGGTCGTTTAGACTTTCGGTCTGTTTTTGCATCGCATTAAACAGGTTATTCGCATCTTCCTTCAGATTCTCATAATCTTTGTTGAGTCGATTTACCTGTCGGTCTACCTTTCCCCATTGTCCATAGACGCGTTCAAACTCCTTATCCACGTTTTTGGCATTTGCCAGGGCATCCTGAATAGTAGATAGGCGTTTCACACCATCTTCTACCCTGCTATCGGTCTTTTTCTTTTGGGATTCAAAATTGGCAATAGAGGCCCGGAACTTATCTTTGAATTTTGGCAGTTTTTCAGGGCTTTTTTGTCTGCATGCAGAAGAGAGGAAGACAAAAAGGAGGAACATGATTGCTAACTGATGGCTCGATTTCATATACTAAGCTTGCTTGTCGTTAAAGTTTTGGGCAATCCGAATTTCTTGCCTCGAATCAAAAGTAGTTAAATTGGGTAAAAGATCGGATGCACCGCTCATTTAACTAAATGCATGCCTTTCGGCATCTGTTCACTAATTTTCTTCGTTCCTTTGTATAGCGCTTGAAATGAACTTATTTTTCAAGAGGGAAAACAGAGGATACTACTGCCCAGAGTATTTAATCTGAAAAATCTTCGAACTATGAGATCAAGCCTAGCAGTCATACTAATGATGTTGGCCTTTGTGAGCCTTCACTTACCTTTAAAAGCCCAGCTATCCGACATCAAGGGAGCTACATTGCAAGATCACTTGATCTGCTTAAATGCGGAATGGTCTGGAAAGCAACTACCTGATGTAGCTTTGATGGAGGAAGGCATTGCGTTCAAAACGGAACGTGACTTAATTCAAAAGCATCTGCTTTTGGTTGAAAAAAGCCTTCGAGAAGCTAGTATCCCCTCCCTCACCGAACAGCAAAAGGCAAATCGTGCAGTTGCTCTTGATCATCTCCACCTCTATCGGAAAGCAGGCGTTTTTCCTAAAAATGATGGACATTCTTATCGAATTCCTTACTTTATCGATAGTCAAAATACTGCTTGTGCAGTTGGTTATTTGATTCAGCAAACAGGCTATGAAGAATTGGCTCAGCGAATCAGCGATGAGATGAATAATGCCTACATCCGAGAAATGCCTTATCCGGAGCTGGAAACCTGGGCCGAAGATTTTGGTTTCACAGTGGATGAGTTGGCCTGGATTCAGCCAGGTTATGGTCCGATTATCGTTCCACAGCACGATGCTGTAGATACCCCAATTGGTGCAACTTCAACTGGAAGTGTGCTGGATAATGATAAATACTATGTGGATTGGAATTTCCCTCCGCAAGAAGGTATTGATCTCTCCGAAATCACAGACCTGTCTTTGGAAGTGCCGGCGACCAAGGGAGATGTAACGCTAAACGCAGACGGTACTTACAGCTTTGTTGCGAATAGTTTGCAGGAGATTGGTGCAGATTTTTTTGTCTACTGGGCATGTCCCTCTGGCAGTGATTATTTCTGTCAGGATGGACAGGGATATATAGGCATCCACAGTCGGATTCTTCAGGCCGAGCCTGATATGATCATACTTGCAGCTGACGAATCCGGGTCGGTTGATATCTTAGCCAATGATCTACTGCCGGGAAACGATGAAGGATTGATCGGTTTGTGGAAGCTGGAGACCATTGCAGGAGGCTTTGCGGGAATTGAAATACCTGCTCCGGGAAAGACGTATATGTCACTAAGTGCTGATGGTCAGGTATCGAACTTTTCGCAATTGGATGGAGAGGATATAGATGACTTTTCAGGAGAATACTCAGTTGAAGATGACATATTTAGCATTAGCCCCGATGAAGGAGCGGGGGAATATCTTCTTGAATACGATGACGAAAACCTTTATCTGATAGAGCAGTGGGCTGATGGCTTTATGTATACTTTCAGTCGGCAAATTCTCTCTGAACAAGTGACAGTAGAGTTGTTGCCGAATACTTTTGTAACTGCATCGATTGACAATGACAATATGGTCTCTATCGAGGCCGGATTGTTGGCGGGTACTACATATGATTTGAACTATCGTATTTGTCATGAAGATCTTGGTTGTACAGTGTCTACAATTACCATCGACCTTCGAAATCCCAGTGATTGCATTGATCCAGACTTGATTGAT
>JAHDEE010000024.1:0-11716 GCA_020629005.1 Chitinophagales bacterium | reverse complement strand
GATCTCACAGGTTTTTGTCCTGAAATTTATGATCCTGTTTGTGGTTGCGATGGTGTTACCTACGCTAATGCATGTGAAGCGCAATTCTACAACGGTGTGACAGAATGGGTTCCCGGAGAATGTGGTGTGAGTACCTGTGTCGATGAAGATGCCATTAATCCAGGGGTAATCTGTCCAGGCGTTTACGAGCCAGTTTGCGGCTGCGATGGAGTAACCTATGGAAATGAGTGTGAAGCTGTGAATTATGGAGGAGTGACAGACTACGAATTTGGCGAATGCAGTAGCTCGATGTGCGTAGATGAGGACGCGATAAATCCTGGAGTGCTATGCCCAGCTATTTTTGACCCTGTCTGTGGCTGCGATGGCATTACTTATGTCAATGAATGTGAAGCCATCAATTATGGAGGAGTTACAGAATGGACTCCGGGTGAATGCGGTACAGAAACCTGCATCGACGAGTCTTTGATTGATCCAAATGCCATATGCCCAACAGTGGCTATACCAGTTTGCGGCTGTGATGGAGTGACTTACAATAATGACTGTGAAGCGCAGAATTACGGAGGATTGACTTCCTGGACCCCCGGCCCATGTGAACCTTCTGTATGCATAGACGCTAGCTTGATCAATCCTGACTTTGAATGTATGGACTTATATGTACCAGTCTGCGGCTGCGACAATGTCAGCTATATCAATCCATGTAGAGCTGAGACACTGGCTGGTGTTACAGACTTTCAAACAGGATCCTGCGTGGGTCAGGAGCCTTCAGCGTTAGAAGACTCTGGAGCATTGCTTGCAGGTACAGCCATCGATATGGAGGTGCTGGCGAATGACTTGTATCACGATGAGGTGTTTGTAAACTTGCTGGAGCAGCCGGCAAATGGCAATGTTGTGATCAACCCTGATAATACGCTGACCTACACAGCAAATGAGGGATTTGAAGGACAAGATGGCTTCAGCTACGAATGGTGTTACCTTCTTGTAGACTATTGCCAGGAAGCGACGGTCTTCGTTGAGGTTAGTACTCCACAGATTGAGATAACGTTGGCAGATGATGAGGCAATGGTAGAAGGCACAGAACCAGTGCTAGTCGATGTCTTAATTAATGATCTCTATACTTCCGAAGTGCCCGTAAGCGAGGAATTAACGATCTCTGCACAACCCGCCAGCGGAACAGCTGAGGTGACACCAGATGGTCAGATACAGTATACCCCGGAACCTGGTTTTGTGGGTGAGGTGACTCTTGAATACATGCTGTGCCTTAGCAATATCTGTGAGACTGCTGTGCTGACACTCACTGTAGATGCCTCGGCTGAGAGCACTGAGCGACCTTTAAGCGATCTGATCCAAATATTCCCGAATCCAGTTGAATCAATGCTGGAGATTAATATCAGTGGATCGAATCCAATGCTGCAGGTGCAGGTCTTTGACTTGATGGGCAGACTAGTATGGGCTGAGGAGACTTCGGCAAGCCCTGCCTACCAAAAGCAGCTCGACCTCAGTCAGCTTTCAGCAGGGATGTATCTGTTGGAGGTTAATTTGAAGGACCAGCTTGTTGTGCAAAAGATTCAGGTGAAGCGATGATTTGAGCCTTGATTGATTAACACATTTTGTGTCAGGAACACTGATCTGAAACAAAAGAGGCAGCCCCATGAAATGCAGCGAACATTGTCGCTGCATTTCATGGGGCTGTTTTTACTTAGTGTCCGCATCAGGGAAGTCATTAGCTGAGCTTCATGCCGATAGCCGCCGAAATCATATCGACAGCAGCTTCATTGTTGCCACCCTGCGTGATGATCACATCGGCGTATCTCTTTGAGGGCTCAACAAATTGGATGTGCATTGGTTTTACAGTCTTTTCGTAGCGTTCCAATACGCTCTTGACATCCCTGCCTCGCTCCAGGATATCTCTATGTATACAGCGAATCAATCGATCGTCGTCATCACAATCAACGTAGATTTTAAGGTCCATTCGTTGTCTCAGCTCCCTTTGGGACAACACCAGAATTCCTTCCACTATTATCACTTTCATAGGGGTGACCGGCACCGTCTCTTCCGCTCTGGTACAAGTTAGATAGGAGTACATGGGCATCTGTATGCCTTGGCCACTTTTGAGCTTATCGATGTGAGCGGCAAGCAGGCTAAACTCGATCGAATCGGGGTGGTCAAAGTTTTGCTTATGTCGTTCTTCCATTGGAAGATCGCTATTGTCTTTGTAGTAATTGTCTTGAGGAATTACAGTGACCGGCGCATCATTCAGGCGGCCCATAATCTTTTTAACTACAGTCGTTTTTCCGGAGCCAGTGCCTCCGGCTATTCCAATGATCATCAGCATTTATTTTCTTGTACTAGTCTTCCCATTTGCGGAGGTCCATACCCCAATTGAGTTTTTCTCTAATAGTCTTGAAGAAGTTGGAGCCTTTCAGTCGCACTAGATTTAGTTTGAAGGGTGCTTTCGAAACCGTCCATCTATGTTTGTTATTAATCGTTTCGTATCGAGAGTCGAGCGTACAGAGAAAGTGCTCATCCCTCCCATCTATTTCAAATGAAAGTGTGCCTTCATCACTGATCACCAAGGGGCGGATGTTTAGATTGTGTGCTGCTACAGGGGTCAATACAAAACTACGCGAATCCGGTGCGATAATCGGACCACCACAACTCAGTGAGTATCCTGTAGAGCCGGTAGGTGTAGCAATGATCAGTCCGTCGGCCCAATAAGTGTTTAGGTAGACCTCATTAAGATAAGAGTGAATCAGGATCATCGAAGAGGAATCCTTCTTCATGAACGCCACTTCGTTAAGTGCATAATTGTCTTCACCGAAGCCCGGCATACTGCTTTGCAAACGGATCATCATCCTGCTGTCAATATCGTATTCCCTGCTATTGAGCTGATCAAGCATTGCCAGTGCTTTGTCCTTACTCACTCCGGTCAAGAAACCCAACCGGCCTACATTGATTCCCATGATGTGTGTTCCTCTGTCCTTAACGACCTGTGCGGTTTTCAGCAAGGTTCCATCCCCTCCGATACTGAATAAGAATTCAACTTCCACCTGCAGCCCGTGCTTGATATCGTAGGCCTTTATAGGTGGCAGATCGGCAATCTTTTGCTTGATCTGAGCCAGGTAGGACTCATTGATCCATAATTCGTTGCCTCTTTTCACTAACAAGGAAATGAAGTCCTTGACAAATTTTAGGTCGCGATCCTTTAACACTCGACCGAATATGGCAATTTGCATGCTTGGAAGGTAAGATTATTTGATTGTATTCTACTCGCGGGTACTATCGTAATTCATCAGAAAGTGCACAAATATCCCAGACTCTCCTTCACGATTCCTGGAATATTCCAATGTCCAAACAGAATCATAGAAGGTGACAAAATCTAATCCGATACCGGTGCTACTGATCCAACGATTGGCCAATTGTCCGTTCTCCTGGTAGTAGTCATCCTGTACATAAGCTGACTCTGCAAAACCCTTGAGGTAGATGGATAGCGGGATATTTGCAATTTTGCCTCCAATGGGAAATGGATTCTTGATTTTGCGATAGAAAATTTCCTGTCTTATCGAGCTGCGTAACATCAGAAATCGCTGTCCATCAATCACATAGTACTCGTAGCCTCTCAAGTGATTACCACCATAGCCGAGGGCCTTCTGATTGAAATATGGCTGTACCTCAGGTAAAGACAGCTTCGCCTTGAAATTGGCCAGGCCATAAGTTCTCTTAGCTATAGGAAAGTACTTTGAATAGTTGAAGGTGAAGGAAGTGAAGTTCACATCCTTAAACAATCCCAGTCCATACCTGGATACCGAAATGCGCATCAAACTGCCCTTGAGTGGATAGTTTACGATATCGCGAAAGTCGCGAGCGTAGAGAAACTTGGCAAATAGATATTGTTGTTTTGTGTCGCCATTCAGGAAGTAATCAGGATTCATCTGTGCGATCGTATCGCCGATCTCGTTTTGGAAATACGATATTTCGAATTTGGCAGTTCGATGGAGATCCAGGCGATTGTCCACATTAAAAGTCGCTGCCCAGCGCTTTCTCACATAGCTATCGTGTTTGTAGAATGCCAGCTGATTTTCTGTCGTCGTATATGGAATATTAGAGTTCAAGATCCTTGCAACACCCGGTGTGATGGTCCATTGCTTTCGCTTACCGAGATTCGGGAAACGGTAGCTGAAGCTCAAATTCTTGGTGAAGCCGAATTGGATGGTTGCGGAAAGCACCTCATCATGACCTCTCACATTGTATTGGTAAAATCGAAGACCGTATTCGGTACGGCGAAGATCGTGATCATAAGTCACCCACCACTCGTTGAAGTTGCGGTCCGAGAGTTCAAAAATCGGTAGCAAGAAGGTATACCATCGCTCCACCACCTGCACCAAGACCCTGGCTTCTCCAGCCGAAATCTGTTCTATCGTGCAGGAGACCTCTTCAAACAAATTGCTGTTGTAGATTCGGTTCTGGTCCAGCTGTACTATGGTCTCCAGCTCCCCGAGCAGCAGGGTATCACCAACCTGAAGATCCATTTCCCGCAATATGACAAAGTCCTCGGTTTTCTTATTGCCAGACAAAAGAATCTCGCTTAGCACCACCGTATCAGTGCGTGCATCCGTTTTCTGCCCTGCTGCCTGTAGCACAGGATACAGACACAGCAGAAGACATAGAAACCCCATCTTTTGTACAGTGCTGCTCATTAATTTGGCGAAAATAAGCAATAATAGGGTGAGAAAGGCGAGCTCAATGTGCTGCGTGAATGGCAGCGAGCCGTCCACAAATGATTGCGACTACAGATCCAGATAATGCAAAAAGGAGTCCAGACGTTCTTTCAGATCATCCAGGTATTCACTTTCCTGGAAAGCAGCTTTGATATTGTACTCATAGCGCTCAAAAGTAGCGATGATGTCTTTCAACTCCGTTTTGTTGATCTTGAGGGTAACTTCCAGCAAACTACGATTATCCTGCGCACTGGAAACGTACATGCTCAGGATATTGGCTCCATTCGATTCCACAATTTGTGAAATTTCCACCATAGAATAATCCTGAGCCATCACATGTAGAATAATGATGCCTCCAGGATCCCGGACAGAACTAGCACTGGCAAAATAATCCAGTAAACTATTGGATGTGATCAGTCCGTCATAATTGCCCTCTTCATCGATAATAGGCATCACAGAGAGTCCCGACTCAGACATTCTCTTGATCACTTCATAGATATGCTCGGTAGAATGCACAGCCACCTTTGGAACCGAAAAACCAGCCGCACTCAGCGCCTGATTGGGATCTTCCATATCCAGCACATCATGCTCAGACACAATACCCACCAGTTTCTGTTTGTCAATGACAGGAAGATGTTGCACAAAGAATTCGCCCATCCACTTCAGGGCTTTCATTCCGGTGTCAGAAACCTTCAATGGCGGAACGGTATCGTTAATCAATCTACTAGCAATCATCTGGCTTACATTTCGGTCACACTCTATCTTACATCAGAGCCACTTCGCAATGATAATCTTTTTTTCCTACTTTCAGCTCACCACTGGCTTACACTTTAGTGCACTATACCTTGCCCTCACTTTCTAATCTAGACGACTTTGCTGCACTCTCAGAGAAATCATGCATCGTCAACCAGTTTTCCAACATCCTCAAGCCGTGTTTGGTCATCACCGATTCCGGGTGAAACTGCAAACCCAACAACCTTTCTTCATCATTTGCCAAAGCCATTAGCTCTCCATCTTCCGTATAGGCGATGCCCCTTAAACCAGTACCCCGCAAATCCTCCAGAATCAGCGAATGGTAGCGCATCACTTCTACTTTCTCAGGCAGGCCTTCAAACACGGGATGTTCCGCTAACTGTATGGTGGAACACTTTCCATGCATTGGACGCCTTGCCTTGACTAAATTTGCGCCAAAAAGTGTACCTATTGCCTGATGCCCAAGGCATACGCCAAGGATTGGTATCCTTCCACGGCATTTTTCCAGCAATTCCATCATGATCCCGGCTTTGTCCGGAGTCTCAGGACCTGGAGATAGTACCAGATAGTCAGGGTGCATATCTAACAATGACTGAACACTATACTGGTCATTGCGCACAACCCGACAGCTAATTCCTAACTGTTTGAAATAGTCTAGCAGTATGTAGGTAAAGGAGTCGTAGTTATCAAGCAGCAGTAGCATTCATCTGGCTTATTAGCCCGGAACCGAAGCTCCGGAACATTTATAGCTGATTTCTCAAGCAAATCTTTCTATACAGACAAAGTGCTGCGTAAAAGGTTAAGCAGTTTTTTGGCCCAAAGTCGGATTTAACAAAAATTGACTACTGCCCGTCCCGATACTTTCTCCGATACGTTTCCCACCACGGATCATAATCCACTCGAGAACGATTATTGTATTCAGTCACCTGAGTCGAGGATTCTGTTTGTACTTTGGATCGACGAGTGGACTTCTTCGCATTCTTGACCTTAGGTTCTTTCACCTTGGTCTTTTTAGTCTTCTTGGTTTTCTTCACCTTAGGCTCCTTGTACTTTTCCACCTTATCGCGAGTCCTGTGGTAAGAGTACTCATCATAGCTGCTGCGATTAGAATTGTCTGCTTCACGGTAACCTCTATCCCAAATCCAATATCCACTTTGACGCGACTTGCGATTGTTGCTGCTTCTTACATCAGCAATGCTCTTTTCTCTGATCACGGTACCGCCGCCACCGCCCTTGCGCTGGTAATACTCTTCCCGGTACTCCTGGTCGGCTTCCTTTGCTCCCTTCTTTGCTTCGCCCACAAGATTGCCAAGTCCGCTTTTGATTTCGGTGTAATACCTGTCAGCAGTAGAACCGAATGTGCGCTTAAATATCGGCATGATAGGCTCCACATAAGGATATACAGCAGATTGATTGGTGACCTCAGGAGGGAAAACACCGGCACGAGTACCGATGTTAATGGCTCCACTAAATAAAAACAACAGGGCACCCACCCATACAACTGAGCCAGCGTATTTATTGACAAAGCTAAGGCCTGTACTATCCAACACCTTGCCCAGCGCTCCTCCGGCCGCATTGAGCCCAAAGAAGCTACCTATAAGCACGGTCAGAAAAGACCCAATCGGACCAATATAGGAACTCTCCCAGCCCATACCTCGATTTAGAAAATCGGAGGCATAAGGTCCAAGGCGCAGTGCCAATACTACTCCTATAAGAAACTTCACTACGGACATGGATCCGCCCACCAATCCGGTGGACTGGCCCTTATAGACGCCGTATACTAAAGTAGCGAGAAACAATAAATCGAGTGCCATGATGGATAATTTAAGTTGAAAGCAGCTGCTTCACTATCGCGGAAATGGCCTTACCATCCGCTTTGCCTGCCAGTTGCTTTGATGCTGCTCCCATCACTTTGCCCATGTCGGCCATAGATGATGCTCCCAGCTGTTGAATGATCTGTTGTACAGTTGTTGTCAATTCCTCTTCGCTCAATTGCTCCGGCAAATACTGCTCTATCACTGTCAACTGCTTCTCCTCGGTTTCTGCCAGATCTGCTCTGTTTTGCTCGCGATACAACTGAGCCGATTCTCTCCTTTGTTTCGCCAGCTTCGAAAGCAGCTTAATTTCTTGATCTTCGGACAATTCGTCTCCGCCTCCCTTAGAGGTCTTTGCCAGCAAGATGGCTGATTTTACTGCCCGTAAAGCGTCCAGCTTATCAGAATCTTTGGCTCGCATGGCGACCTTAATTTCGTCGTTGATCTTTTGCTCTAAACTCATTTTCTTAAAATCTTTTGAGTACGCTAATACAATATTGAGTTGTAGCAAATTGTCCGAACATACAAACGGTAATAGTAGCAATAAGACACAGGCTTCAGTTGTCTTCTTTAGCCCCAAAGAATCCTTTTTATTGTACAAAAAGGACCAATTGCTATCTATTGACCAATAAGCACGAAAATCGTGCCAAAGTCAGTTTGTGATTGGCGTATTTGCCACAAAATTTTTGAAATTTTTCGCCGGCCAGGTTAGTTAAACCATCGCGGTCGGTGGTCGGTAATGAAGGCGGTAGGCGCCAGATTATACTCCGAATTAGCATAACCAGTACTGCCCAGCTCCTGATACAGCTGATCCCGCAATTCAAGGTGCAGATGCGCATTGTGTCTCCCGTTAGCTGTGCCGATCGTACCGATATTGTCTCCCCGTTTCACCTGATCACCTTTGCGTACATACATGGTATCCAAATGTGCATACAAACTCTCCAGCAATATAGGTCGGTCCTGCGTTCCAATATTATGCGCTATTCGTACTACATTTCCCCAATTGCCTCCATTGTTTCTCGACTCATACACGACTCCATTTGCCACTGCATACACAGGATCTCCCAAATCCGAATTTCCCGCACTGATCCCATTCCAATCCTCACCGCTATGTCCGGACTGCAAGAATCCTTGAGCAATGTAATATCCGGTGCCATCAGGTTTACCCACCGGAAAATCAAAACCATCTGTCACTGCAGCATTAAGTATCCAATCACCCACAGAAGTTCCATTCGGGGCAGGTCTTCTTTCATATCTTGGCGGAACATACTCTTCTACCCTATCACGAACAGGTACCGGATCATTATCCCAACTGCGGTCAGGTACATACCTGGGTGCCCGCTCTCCATAGCTTGAATAGCCAGACTTCACCCGATTCTTTTCCCACAACATATAGAAATAGATGAATACAATGATGGCAATAATGACTTTTACCTCTAGCTTATTCATGACGCGATTGAACCGTTTCGGCCGCTTCTTTTTGGACTTGGATTATCAAATTCGTTACCGTAATTGTGGTCTTTTACAAAGTGAATTTAGGAAATTTAGCACAACTTTCTGAGTTCAACAAGTTTGTCTACTTGCTGGTTCCCTCATCGCTGCCCGGGCACAGACTCCCCCCTACGTATCAGCTATTGCCCTATTCCACTTTCGAAAGGTCGATATATCCGCCATTCATAATATACTCAATAATTTCTGTTATGTGTATTTTTTTGGAGCGAGACTTTGTCGTGCGCGTTGCCAGCCTCCCCGTGCTCTGTTCCAATGGAGCTACCAGCTGCCTGCTCATGATCTGCCACTGTGGTCTCTCCGCAGGCTCCGAGCCCCCATTGGCAGCCATTCGCCACGGCATCTGGCAGCTCCATTTCCTCGTCGCCCGGGGCTATTTTGCACTGTCCGCCCGCCGCGGGGGAGATTTGGGATGTGGGATTTTGGATTGCGGATCGGTCTTGGTGTGTCCGGCGTGACGTCTCGTCGCGCCGAAAGCTTGGTTGGTAGTAAGTCTCTGTTTTGGGGCTATGGGATTTTAGATTAGGGATTTGGTCTTAGTGCGCCCGGCGTGACGTCCCCGTCGCGCCGACCGCTTGGCTGGTCGTAGGTCTTTGCTTTGGGGATTCGGGATTTTGGATACGGGTTGCGAGATATGGGATTTTGGAATACAGATTTGTGCCTGCTTGTCCGGCGTGACGTCCCGTCGCGCCGGGCAACGGGCAACGGGGGACGGCGAGAGGCGGGCGACGGAAGTAATCGACATGACTTGCCACCTTTACCCGCCATAGACACACACGACCAACCAAGCGGTCGGCGCGACGAGGACGTCCCGCCGGGCAACTCGGGACGGCGAGAAGTGGGCGATAGAGCAATCGTCATGGCAAGCCACCTTTACCCGGCAGAGATACACACGACCAGCCAAGCAGTCGGCGTGACGGGGACGGCACCCCGGACAAAGGCAGTCAACAAACAGTGCGCCGTAAGTGCCGCAAAGAAACATTGAACAAGGTCTTAACTCGCATCAGCTCTCTTAGAATAATCGGTCAATTTTCACCAGTACTTTGCCACCAGCATAATCCACGGCACTGGAATAAACATAGTCTTCTGGCCGAAGAACAATTCCTGCTCTGACAGGGTTCTTATGGATATAGTTAAGCTTCTGCATCATGAACTTATGGCTAAATATGTCCCTGCTATGATAATAACTTTGCCAAAGGGCATGGCCCTCAGACCGACCATTTAGTTTCGCCATATGTGCAAACTTGCGCAACATCCATACGCGCCGACTTTCCGAAGTATCCTGTATCAACTTCAACAAAGTCCTGCTCGTAAAGCTCTTGAAGTCATGAATGATACTAGCCAAATCAATTGCCTCCTCTGCACTTGCGATTAGGTGAACATGATTGGTCATTATCACGAAGGCATGTACATGCAGACCCTTGTTGACGATACAGTAATTGAGTGAATCCACGAGGCAGTCTTTATAAATTGGCCTGGTAAACAAGTCAACCCAGCCCGTAACTGTTGTTGTCAAAAATTGCGGTTCCGTTGATCCGTTGATCCTGTTAGAAGTTGCCATGAGTTATTTTTATTACTAGGAGTAGATTTCTATCGCATTTCCACAAAAAGACCATCAACTTTTTTTGTCGGATAATTTGAAGCACGCATGCCGATATCGTGCACTAAACTCAACAGACACACAACCAAGCAAGTACCAGTGTCATCCAGTATGTTTTGCCGACCCCCGCCGCCCAGCGCGAAGTCCCCGTCGCGCCGACCGCTTGGCTAGTCGTAAGTATCTATTGTGGGAAACAAGTTGATCAAAATGCCCCAGCCAGCAGTCACCTCTCCGAATCCCTCGCAAACTTGTCTCCGCCCCTCATTGCCCGGAGTGAAGCTTCGGAATCCCTAGCCGACCCCCACCGCCCGGCGTGACGTCCCCGTCGCGCCGACAACTTGGTTAGTCGTAAACTTCTATTGCGGAAACAGGTTGATCGAAAATATGCCCAAAACTAATTCTCATTTTTCCATCTTAGCTCACCAACCCAAGCCACCCAAACAGACATTACCCCGACCGGACTGACGCCTCGGAATCCCTTACCAACCCCCGCCGCCCGGCGTGAAGTCCCCGTCGCGCCGACAGCTTGGTTGGTCGTAAGTATCTATTGTGGGGGACAAGTTCATTGCAGATCAAGACGAATAAGTCTCCTCTCGATCTCTACCAGTCACAGATCCCGTGATTTGTTACCAGTAGGCGTCTGTATATGTGAAAAATGATGGGAACAGCGCACAAGAATTGACAGTAAGTCTAGTCATGGCTTGCAACCCTTACCCGCATTGGACACACACGACCAACCAAGCGGTCGGCGTGACGGGGACTGTACGCCGGGCGACGGGGGACGGCGAGAGGTGAACAACAGAGCAATCGCTATGACTTTCGACCTATCCCCACAACAGACCCACACGACCAACCAAGCGGTCGGCCCGACGGGACGTCACGCCGGGCATCTGGTTAAGTCGAGGCTGAAATCCTCGCCATGCGATGCGGGACAGATTCCACTCCTGAAAGCAGTGATCGCAGATCCCCAAAACGGAAACTGAGGAGCAACGAAGCTGTCGGATCCAAATCCCCAAACAGCGACTGACGACCAACCAAGCAATCGGCGCGACGGGACGTCACGCCGGGCATCTGGTTAAGTCGAGGCTGAAATCCTCGCCATGCGATGCGGGACAGATTCCACTCCTGAAAGCAGTGATCGCAGATCCCCATAACGGAAACTGACGAGCAACCAAGCTGTCGAATCCTCGCCAAGCGAAGAGTGACAGATTCCACTCCTGAAATCGGTGATCCCTGATCCCCAAGATGGAAACTGACGAGCAACCAAGCAGTCGGATCCAAATCCCCAAACAGCGACTGACGACCAACCAAGCAATCGGCGCGAC
>JAHDEE010000023.1:39226-46292 GCA_020629005.1 Chitinophagales bacterium | reverse complement strand
GTCAACCTGGGTTGCAACGACAGTATATCTGATCGTCAGAACAAGCTGACGCGCTTACTAAATGCGACTGGCTTGCTTGGGATCATAACAGATTCCTCTGCGATTTTGATTTTCTTTCTGAATGGAGGCACAGGTTGGTTGTATCCACTTCTGGTGGCAGGGGCCTTTAGCGCAAGATTACCGATGTATTGGTTTCACTATAAGCAAAAGCAGTTTGAGGCCAGGAGTTTGGTCCTGGTTTTTTTATCGGTGTCTGTGACTGCACTTACGGTATATAATGGTCCTATGCAAGCTGGAGAAGTATCCTTGGTAGTGTTTCTGGTCCTGGCGATTATCTTGTTTGAAGAGCAGAAGTACCGATACTTGCATATAGCTATTGTTTGCAGCTTTTTTATTGTTCCACGAATCTATTTTTATTCCCTCGATTTTCCTATCAGAATTGCAGATGGTAATCTTATCAGTCTGGAGAGTCTGCTGAAATTTGACTTGTCTATAGTGGCCTGCTTTTCTATAGTTTCTATATTTACATTTTGGTACATTCATCAAATTGAAGGGGCTCAGAGGGAGACAGATTTACTGGTTTCGCAGATAAGTGAACAAAACGAGTCGCTGAAGGAGATTAGCGAGGAGATGGAGAGCTTCGTATATATTGCTTCACACGATTTGAAGACTCCTCTGATCACTGTTTTGGGGTTTCTGGATGTGATAGAAGACAAGCTGGAAAATAAGGAGTATGATGACCTCGAAATGTATGTTGGATTCGCAAAAGGAGGAGCTGTGCAAATGAAGCGCTTGATACGAGATATTTTGGAGTTCTCGAGCCTTAGTGATGACGAGAGTACCTTGGAGCAAGTAGATCTAAACGAGGTGGTAGAAACCGTGAAAACACAATTGGGGCTTGCACAAGGTGTTGGGCGTATCGTGGTAGAAGAAAAATTGCCGATTCTTAGAGCTAATCCCGGAAAGATCAGCCTATTGTTTCAGAACTTAATTGAGAACGGATTGAAGTATAATAAGCAGGCCGAGCCTACTGTATGGATTTCTAAAAGCCTTAGTGGTGATTTGCTGGAGCTAAGTTTCCGAGATAACGGGATTGGCATTGATCCGCAATACTATGACAGAATATTCAAGATGTTCAAGCGATTGCATACAAATGAACAATACCGAGGTACTGGTATTGGACTGTCGATTTGCAGCAAGATTGCCCATTCCATGCATGGCTATGTGAAGGTGGCGCCAAATCCAGAAGGAGGAAGCATCTTTACGCTTGGCATTCCGCTAAGCTACTCTGGAACTTCGAGCCAGGCGGAAAGACCGGGTAAAGCCTCATTGACTTTAGCCTAGGAAGTAGTGTACATGCTTCGTTTACGCAGCACCTAAGGCAGGAGGGCCTTGTTTTATTGAATGAGAATCTTCTTGCTGCCCATGCCATCTACCGTAATGAAGTATACATTTGGTTCCAGATGGCTAACATCGAGGTATTTCATTCCTCCATTACCGTTTGTGTGTATTCGGAGTTTGCCTGAAAGGTCATGGATTTTGATGTCGATTATTTTGCCTGAATTCCATCCGAGGTGTAAGTAGTTGCTGGCAGGTAAGGGGTAGATACTTGCGTCGAAGCTATCCGGCGTGCTAATGGATACCAACTGATCACAGAAGGTCTCATCAGGCATCAGTTCGAGGTAACCTTTTACGCTCAGATTTTTTCCCTCAAATGCACTGTACTCTGGCGGATAACGGAAAGCAAAAAAGGTCAGGTTATCATTTGTTTCGAGGCTGGTGCCCTGAGATACAAACATCGGACCTTGCGTGGGAGTCTTGTACTCCCACACGACTTCATTATCTTGGGTGAGCTCGACAAGGTAACCTTGCCGTCCGCTACAAATGAGCAAGTTGCCATTCGGCAGGTACTGTGCGCTGGAGAGCCCTGAAGACACCAAGTCAGTGGGCGTAGGATGCGTGATGGTGTTTTCAAAGGAGCTTGGAGGAAACACAGCTCCATCCTTGAGGTAATCAAACTCGTACATTTCCCAGGATGTGTAAAATCTCTCTACGGCTGAAAAATCGGCTCCCACTCGGTTGTTGAAGCAAATGACTGAGCCGGTGGCAGGGTGATTGAATGGCAGAAATTCGTTGGCCCAGTGGGTATCATGTTGATAGAACAAAATCTGATCCGTTGAATCTCCTTGACCATAAGTTTGAGGATTGCCTACTCTATAAAGTAGTTCTCCTCCGTGATTACTTAGTCCGCCGTAGTTAAGTGCAGCTTGCTCTGAATTCGTTGAGTGATCAATAATCCAAATCTCATTGAAGGTGGGAACACTGATCATTATTTGATTGAGTTCTGCGCTAAAGTCAATGGCATTGCTATGCAGCCAATCTGCCTTGCCTTCATTGGTGTCCCAATTGAGGTTTATGCGTCCAGGAAAATCTGCAATGGCACCATAATTTTCTTTCGTTTCGTCAAAGTCTTGTACCAGATGGTCCCAGGCATGCCATTCCCACACGGTTTCATTGGTTGCAGTATCGACTTCGAATAGGTAGTCAGGCCATAAATCTCCCTGACTGAGGGTAGCAGGATCGCGCCCCGCATCTATTGCTTCCTGATTGGTTTTTCTTTCCCAGGCCAACATGAGCACATTTCCAGATGGAAGCATCTCAACATCGTGATGAAGTCTGGCGTTTTCATCGTTTAGTTGATAAGACCAAATAAGTTCATTGTCCCAGGAACGGATTTCCACAAACTCTCCTCCTCCGCCAGCCCAAATGCTGTCGTTGACAACTGTTGATCTTCGTTTAGTTTTGATCAGAGAGCCATCGGGCAGAATCTTTGCGGCGTTCCCAGGTCTGAAGTCGGCATCATCTTCCCAGCTATGAATGATCTCACCACAATTGTTGAGCAAATAGGCACCCGGTTGGTTATGAGGGTAGATAAGGGTGTAGCCTTGGTAGGATTTACTAATGTCATAGCTGAGCAAGCCCACTGTGTTTTGTGCGCACAGCAAGTTGAAGATGCAGAGCATCAGAATAGAAATTAGTAGAAAACGCATCAGAAGGTTTGTTTAAGGAAACAATATTGAGATTTACATAAATAGGCAAAATTTGGGAAATTGTGCCATTGACACGAAGATAAGTAAATTTCGAATTGCGGAGCAATCGAGATCAGAAATCTCACAAGAGGAAGACACCAGAAAGCAATACTTCCCGCCAATTTTGTGTATAAAACGCAATACTGCGCGCTTACAATGTTAAATTTTCTTTGTGCTGGGAATTTCCTGCTTGATAGCCGTCTTAATTGAACAAAGCAGTAAGTGCCATGTACAAGGTGAACACATGTGGAAAGGCCTGGGAGCAATTGCAGATTTTACCAATCTTTTTGTCAGAACATTTGTTTCCCAAGTGTCAGAATTGACGTTCGAAAGGCTAAATTTGGTGCTGAAGTGATGAGCCGAAATTATTGAGAAATGAGAAGACCCAGTGACCATCTTTTTCGCTTGATAAAGAGTATGACTCCAGCGGAGAAACGCTACTATAAGACGCACTATGGATCAGCTCAGAATAAATTAACAGAGTTGTTCAACTTTGTTAACAAACTAGACAAGTACGACGAAAATGTAATTCGAAATTACTTTAAGGGGGATAAACTCAGTAAGAATCTCAAGGTGTACAAGAATCTCTTGTTCGACCTACTGATGAAAGCACTGATCTCCTATCAGTCGGCCAAGGACCCAAAAGCGGAAGTTTTAACAGGATTGCAGGAATTTCAAATTTTGATGGACAAGAAATTGTTTGTGCAGGCCGAGCGGAAGCTTCGCCGTTTACGAGCTATTTGTAAAGACAATCAATTACGTCCACAAGAGTTTTTATTGAAAGTGGAGGAAATGGAGCTGCGTCAAAAGCTTGCAACGGTTTGGCAAGGCGATCCTGATAGCGCCTATCAAAATAGCCTGGAATTCCTGGATGAAATGTTCGAACAGGTGGAGTTGCTCAAGAGCTTTGTCACGCTGCACAAGCTTTCCCGCCAGGTTTCGCATCTAAGCCAGTTGCCAGACAGTACCAGCAAGCACAATGAACTATATTCTATCTTGGATCATGAGCTATTGAGCCAGGAACGAATGCACGATGTAAACTTTCACTACGTAAGTGCACTGAAGTCTATGGCTTATACTAGTCTGGGTAATTTGGAAAAGGCATATTCCGCTAATCTGGAGCTTATCCGTTATTATGATAGGCTCGAAATCAACAAGAAATTCTTAGAGCGTGACGCCTATAATTTTATTTCCTGCATCAATAATTTCTTGTACGTCTGTGTGCAATTGAAGCGCTATAGCGAAGTGGACTACTGGGTAGAAAGGGCGAAACTACTGCTACAATACAAAGGATCATTGGGCAACATACTTGCCTATATCTATAGTCAGGAGATTAGCTCCTTTAGAGCGAGAAGGATGTTTGACATCATCGCAGGGATGGAGCAGACTGTTAGCAACTTTGTTCGCAAGCAAAAGATGTCAGATGTATTGATTGGCCAAATCCTTCAACTGGAGTTTTGCATCAACAAGCTAACTATAGGACAAGTCGAGGAGGCGAGTGCCCATCTGCAATCACTGGGTGCTACTTTTTTGGAACGACAATACCCAGGATTAGTGTCCTTGCTGAGGGCCATGTGCTGGTATGAATTGGGTGAGTACAAGCAAATTAAAAGTCTCTTGAATTCGAGACGGAAATCTAGCCTTGTAATCGAAGAAAATACCGAGTTTGGCATAGTAGCTGAAGGCCTAAAGCAGGTGATCGCCAGAGAATATACAAATGATCCTCAGATATGGAGGACTTGTTTGAGCAAGCTATCCGGGATTTCACAGGAAATCAGGTACGGTAACTTCCGCGTCGATGCCTGGCTGTTATCCAGGATCAATAATACCACGATGGCTAAGCAGTTGAAGCAGCTCCACCGCAAGAGAAACTCCTTTAGCGAGCAGGACTATTCTCAATAAATGATCAGCTTATGATGCTGTAGCAGACCCTGTAACTGAATACTCAAGATATATACTCCAGGAGAAAAACTGCTGATGTCTACCGCTCCTTGATCCAGCATCAGCTGCTGAGCAATTCCTGTGCTGGAGATCAGGTATGCCGCATCAATTGCACGATCACTATCTAGCAATTCAACACGCAACCAATCAGTGGCAGGATTAGGGCTGATGCTAATTAGGTAAGGGCGCAATTGCTCGGAGGATACCGTATCATCTACGTCAGCATTGTTGCTCACGTATCCAAACACTTCAGTGCAGGAGCTAACTGAGATATCAGGATTTCCCAGGCCGTCACCATCATCATCTTCGTACCACAAAAGCGGACCAGTGCCGTCGCAAACGCCACATTCGTCGAGATAGTTGCTAAAGCAATTGTCATCCATATCATCCGCATTTAGCACAAAATTGGGAGGTGGAAAACAGGAATCGGATACACTGTTCGATCCATCACCAAGCCCGTCACCATCGGTGTCTGCATACCAGGTCATCGGAAAAGGGCCTTCGGCGCTGCCACATTCTCCGAAATCAGGCACAAGAATGTTGCAATCTTCGAGAACACATTCTGGGCCTTCAATATGCAGACAGACTAGGTGCAGACCCGTATTTTCAAAGGCAAAAGTAGTGGTGGGTACTTCGGCTAACTTGCAGCTGTAGCTGATAGGCTCCCCCTCAGCAAAATCCCAGCTAAAAGTATACTCGTCCTCAGCGAAAAGATCGACAAGGCTGCTGGAAAAACCGAAGGGGTGCAATGGATGAAACTGAAACACATTAGGGGTGATGGCCTCCATGGTGAAATCTACAGCGCATTCTCCCTGAAAACTGGGTGCGCAGCTGTTTACAATGGGAATCAGGGTTTCATTTAGGGTGATAATGGCATTGGGATCAGCATTCACGTAGCTGATCATAAAGGTATCCTGTCCAACGAAGTCGGGCTTCGGCTTATAGATAACAACAGCTTCCTGTGTGCCATCATCCCCACTGCACATCAAGTTGGTGCTGAGAGCCTGCTGACTATTCAGTACATCACAGCCATCACAGATGACGTACACTTCTCCATGCTTTGGTTGTTCGCTAACTGAAATCGAATAGCTTTGCTGAAAGTTCTCTTCGCCGAGTAGCAGTGGATAACAGATAGGCCAAATTTCAAGTTGACACATACCGACAAAAGTTTGGTCCGTGCTAATTTGCGGATCGCAACTATCGACTATCGACATAAGCGGGGATGGGCCGCATTCATTGCTTAGCTGACTGTCTTCCATGACAAGGTCCGCGCACTCCTGAAACCAGGGGCCCACTGTTCGCCTGCTTTCGCCTGGTGCAATTTCTGAAAACATGACTTTTTCCGAGTCACGGCTGTGAGCCATACCCATCGCATGGCCCAATTCATGTAGTGCTACCGTTTCGAAGTCAAAAGCGTTGGCGCCTGGATGATCTATACCAAAGTGAA
The DNA here is from genome assembly GCA_020629005.1 of Chitinophagales bacterium. Classification (GTDB taxonomy): domain Bacteria; phylum Bacteroidota; class Bacteroidia; order Chitinophagales; family UBA2359; genus JAHDDV01. Next base: position 39,815 of record JAHDEE010000023.1, on the reverse strand, counting down.
ATAGTAATTCATCCACAAAAATGATGTCGATTTCTTCGATTCTCGCTACTCCGCAATCGTTGACTTGTATCACTCTCGTCCAGGCCGCAGCACCGCTGAAGGGCCAGGTATCACATGAAGACTCGAATGAGATCAAGTTCAAATCATCCCCGTAAAGGCAATTCGTTGTGTCCACTGATGCGACAAGATTAAAATTGACTCCGGTTTTGCAGATTAATTGGTTCATTGCTCTGTTGAGACTTGCTACTGCAGCTTCATTGGCTGCAAGATCAGCCTGGAGGTAAAAGTCATATCCACCTGAATCATTGTCATTGATCAAATCGACTTCCTTAAACTGGTATTCTCTCTTGTTGAATTTGACAGATACAGAGAAATCACTCACTTCCATTTCTCCTTCAGCGTTGGTGACCCGAATCTTTCCAGATCCGGCTCCCGGACCGATTCCGAATCCCGGTACAACAAATGTGATGCTCTCGTCTGTCCAGTCAAGGATGTAAACGGGAGGGATGTCAGCAAAATCAAGGAAGTCTGTGGATTCAGGGTCGTGAAAAGCCACCCGGCTGACTCCCAATTCATAGTCGCCAAAGCC
>JAHDEE010000023.1:0-39126 GCA_020629005.1 Chitinophagales bacterium | reverse complement strand
ATTCAGGGTCGTGAAAAGCCACCCGGCTGACTCCCAATTCATAGTCGCCAAAGCCGCTGCCCGTGAGCACTAAAGTGTCTCGCACTCCAGCCGCAACTTGTAGTTGAGAGATCTGCTCGATTTGTATCACCTGGTTTTTGCGAGCGTTTTTGTGGTTGCACAGGCTTAGCTTTGGCTGATGCTGACAATCGCTTTCAAAACCCTGCCCATCGGCCACTAAGCAATATCCGTCTGCGATTGCTGCATCCAGTCTGCGTAGAAAGAAGGTGCCTCCTTCACCCACCTCTATATGAGTAGACGGAAAATACGATTCCGTTCGATTATCAATTGTGCCGCCGCGCAAATAGAAACTAAGCTGCTTATCTGCACTGCCTTTGGTAACCAGATCGACCGTCAACACGTACTCCGTCAAGATTCCAAGGGAGCTTTGCACACAATTTTTCCCTGTTATCTGCCCCTGGACAATGATTGTCGCCTCAGATTCTCTTTCTTCAGGACTAAGAAGAATCATTTGTCCCAAAAGCAGCAGGGAGCAGCAAGATAGAATAAGGGTAGTTAGGGCATTCTTGAACATAGCAGACAGTATTTCATTGTAGTGCAGTCGCAAGATATCGCCTTTTGCAGTATTGATGGGATATTTTTGAAAGAATTGTCCTCAGCGTAATCCGGTAATTGTCGCTACAGTGAGTCCCTCAAACCTTGCTTTTGTGCAGCGCGATACAAAGCAGCAATTTGGCAGCGAAAAATGAAGCCAATCTTGAATTATTTGGCAATCTTCATTGCTCGCAACTAACAATCCAGCATGAAAACGCCACTCACTCTTTGCCTGCTGTTTCTTCTTTCGCTGCAGCAGCAACATCCATCTCCAAACGTCTTCGAAGAATCCTATAATCAAGGGCAGCAATTGCCTGAATGGGTTAACATGATGTATCAGGAAGATGCCGATTTTGATGCAGTGCGAAGGGCAAAGGATCGTTACTATGAAAGCCACCCTTTTGTTAAAAATACCTACACTCAGTACTTCAAACGCTGGACAAGAAAGATCAATCGCGATATGGATGGCAGTCTTTATGGCAAGCAAGATCGAGCCAGTGTAAAACTAGAACAAGATCAATACAAGCAAAGGAGCCTTGCTCTAAGGCAGGAACGCGGCCCCAATTCCGCATGGGAAAGCCTGGGCCCTTATACTTTTGATAAGCTTGCAGCTAGTTCCAGCTATGCAGCGGGTGCAGCTCATGTATATACAGTCGAACAAGCTCCCTCAAATCCGGATGTTTTCTATGCGGGAACGGCGACTGGAGGCCTTTGGCGCAGCGATGATCGTGGAGCCAATTGGCAACTGCTCACAGCAGACGAGCTTTTGACCGAGGTGGTGGCGCTGGAAATAGATCCTACAGATGAAGATATCGTATTCTTTGAGTCCGGCGGCAGCCTCTATAGAACTGATGATGGCGGAGTAAACTGGTCCATCATTGGATCGGCTGCCTGGAATGCAGTTGGCCATTCGATCAAGGACATAGTTGCTGAGCCGGGAAACGCCGATCACATCTTTCTCTGTTCTGATGATTGTCTGTACAGATCCACAGATGCGGGACAGAGCTTCAATTGTATTGTTTCAGGTTCCTTTCTGGAACTGGAGTTTCACCCAACAAACAATGACATCATATATGCAGTTGAACGCTCTGGCAATGAAACAAAGTTTTGGCGATCACACGATAATGGAGCCACATTTAGCATAGTGGGCGCTGGCTGGCCAGATCCTGCTGGGGGTGATGAACAGAAAAGAACCGAAATCGCTGTCAGTGCCGACGAGCCTGACGCAGTTTTTGCCCTGGCTTCAGGATCTGCAAATGGAGGATCGGGACTGTATGGCGTGTACAAATCTGCTGATCAGGGTGACAGCTGGACGCGCACTTGCTGCGGATCGCAGGAGGCGGGAGTGCCTTCTGTAAGCAATCAGAACCTGATGGGTTGGGCGGATGATGGTACTGATGATGGTGGCCAGTATTACTATGATCTTGCATTAGCGGTGGATCCAAACGATGCTGATCATATTTTAGTAGGTGGTGTGAACCTTTGGGTCTCCAAGGATGGTGGTGCCACTTTCGATTGTCCTGCTAAGTGGAGCCACTCCGAAAAACCAAACTATGTGCATGCAGACATTCACGATATACGATTCTACGGCTCCGACATATGGCTTGCCTGTGATGGTGGAATATTTTATTCGGATGATGGCGGCAGTAACTATGCCGTGCAAATGAATGGTATTCAGGGCACAGACTTTTGGGGTTTTGGCGTGGGCTTTCAGGATGGGGCTGTGATGGTCGGCGGAACTTACCACAATGGGACCTTGCTCAAAGATGGAGATGTTTACTTAGATGGTTGGTTGAGTACGGCCGGAGGGGATAATATTCGTGGCTATGCCAATTACGGAGACCGATCGATCTGCTATCACGATCAAGGTACGGTCAAGCTGTCGGGCAACCGAACACAAGAACTTGAAGTGACTGCATTTGCCAAACTGCCAAATGCTTCCTATGTACAGGGGGAATCCAGCGACATGCGATTTCACCCAAATTGCTATAATATCATCTACACTGGTGTAGAATCGCAGCTATGGATCACGGATAACTCAGGATCTGGGGGTAGAATGGTTCATGACTTTGGTGATCGAGTGACTTCGATAGAAGTAGCCTGGAATAATCCAGACATTATGTATGTATGTACCTGGGGAAGCTTCTGGGATACCAACAAGAAGATATGGCGAACACAAGATGCGGGAGCCACCTGGACAGAGATAACACCGACAAGCCTTCCTTCTAACTGGTATCCCTGGGATATTGCAGTCAGCGGCGATGACGACAATACACTTTGGGCGCTACGTGTTCGACATACCACCGGAGATCCAGCGACAAATGGAGCGATGGTTTTTCAGTCCACTGATGGTGGTGTCAGCTGGACCAATGTCACCAGCGCTTCTTTGGATGGAGAATACCCAAGTAATATTGTACATCAACGGGGAACTGACGGCGGTGTATATATCGGAACTCGTCGCGCAGTTTATTACAAAAACAACAGCATGTCAGAGTGGGCCCTGTTTAATAACAATCTTCCTTTGGCTACTTTCTCGACGCAATTGCTGCCTTTTTATGGAGCAGAAAAAATCCGCAATGGCAGCAATCGATCAGCCTATGAATGCGATTTCTACGAAGCCAGCATGCCGCAGGCCAAAATCTCCGCGGATAAGCTCAAGTTAAATTGCTTTGACAGTGCTGTACAATTCGTGGATCACTCAGCGCTTTCTTTGCAAGGTGCCCAATGGTTGTGGCAGTTTCCTGGAGGGACTCCTTCTACATCCACAGACCGCAATCCGGTTGTCACCTATTCAACAGCGGGTAGCTATGATGTAAGTCTCACGGTGACTGATATGCATGGCACCAGTACAGAAACAAAGGTGGGCTTGATTAACTATACAGATCAAACGGAAGACCTTCCAGCCTTGCAAGACTTTGAGGCTGCCGACTTCTCAGAATGGATTAATACCAGCGAAAACAATGCTGCGGTTTGGCAAAGCAACAGCCTTGCAGATGGGGCTGACTGCAACCCTTCTACGGCAATGTGGGTGGATCATTTTAATACTAATAATGTAGGAGCAGAATTCTACCTGATTAGTAACTCATATGATCTTAGTGATCAAACTTCAATTGCTTTGTCGTTTGATTACAGTTATGCGCGATATGGAGATGGTTATGAAGATGGTTTCAGAGTGGAGGTTTCCGTTGATTGTGGAGATAATTGGGATATTCTGTTCGATCAAGCTGGGACAGATCTGGCAACCGTAGCCGATCAATCGGAGGAGTTTACACCAAGTTGCGCAGACTGGCAGAATGTACAACTGGATCTTGACGCTTATAGCGGTCAGGTGGTGAATGTCCGCTTCGTTGCTGTTAACGGTTGGGGTAATAATTTTTACCTTGATAATATTGCCGTGAACGGCATTGCAGCGGAGGAGGTGGTGTTGCAGGCAAAAGTCTGGCTCGAAGGCCCAATGCTGGCTGGCCAGCAAGAGATGAGTACTCATCTCCTGGATACCGGCCTTTTGCCTCTACAGCATCCTTACAGTGATTTGCCCTGGAGTTTTCCAGCTTCATCAGTCATTGCTTTTCCCCCCGATGTTGTCGACTGGCTTTTGTTAGAAGCCAGAGCTGCTGACGATCCTGGTCAGGTTCGTTCGCAAGCGGTTTGCTTTTTGCGCAGTGATGGCCAGCTGATTCATACTGACGGTTCTTTGGGTGCCCGGCTGCCGAATCTTGACCCAAATGCGGAATATTTTGTGCTGATTCGACACCGAAATCATATGGACATCCTTAGTGCTCAAGCCGTGACGGTCAACAATAACGCGGCACATGACTTTACTCTGGCTGCAAACATTACCGCTGGTTCGACGACCATGACGAATCTGGGTGCTGCTCGATTCGGCATGCTTGCCGGAGATTTTGAAGCCAATGGGGTATTCAATTTCCAGGACTTTAACGCCTACATGAACACTTCTTCTTCGCTGTTGGAGTACGTGCAAAGCGACTGCAATTTTGATGGATTTACCACAGTGGATGACTTTAATTTGTATAAGGGAAATTTCGATGGGTTGGCGGTTCCTTCGGCGCAGATGTAGCCAAACTTGCGTCCCACCTGATTGATTGGCAGGCGCTTATGCTGAGTATTTGAATCCCCTGTCAATTTTCGACCGCAGCAGGGATAGAAGCGGAACGAGCCGCCGGGGATAGCGAGTGAGGCATGCTGTATGGGGGCTCTGAGCTTGCCGAAGAGACCACAGACAGCATAAGCCGAGCCGCTATCCACAAGGTGAGTATTAGCGGATAGCCCGGTGACACGAAGCACTGCCAGGACTGGCCCTTAAAGTTGGGTGTGGGTAGGCGCAGTGCGTAGTGGCAGCTGCCCAAAAAAAGATTAGCACTTTACGAATCCATCTAGAATTTAAATGCCAGACCGAAGTTCACGATGGTCACGCCAAAGCCCGCTTCGGCATAGATTCCAAATTTGTCCTTGAAGAAATATTGGGCACCCAATTGGGCGGAGTAGGATACCTCGGGAACGGGCACATCCACGATTCCGATTCCGGCTAAGGTTCCCAACTGATCGATTAGGCTGTCTTCGTCTGGCAGACCACCTTTCTCAGTCACATTTACTTTGTTGAGTCCGTAAAAAAAGACGCCGTAGAGATCGAATTGTTCTGAAAGGGCTTTGTGAATGACTGCTCGGGCCCCTAGAGATAAAACGGATATATCATAGGAATAGACACCGTCTCTTGCAGCGAGTCCCTCAGGTAAGATGAATGGAATGGGATCGATGGCAGGTGAGCTCCATCTGAAGCTCGGTGTACTTGCCGTACAGTAGCCGATGTAAGGACCCAGGCTTACCGTTTCGGTGACACCATAGTCGTAGCTAAAGCTGAATTGAGGACTGCTGCTTCCGTCTTCTTCTATGAATGTACCCGTGATTTCGGAAGGAATGGCGTCAAAGGTAGCGATGCCGGCTCCTATGAGATTGGGCATGCCTAAGCCGATGTGGATTTCATGCTTGCCTTTAAAGGAGTAAATGACACTTTCAGGGTCCGGGTAGAGTAATTCTTCAAAGAGATTTTGCGCCTGGAGTTGAAAGAGGCTTCCGGACAATGAAAACAGGAGGAGAAGTAAGAGTGATTTCATGCTTGCCTTGATTAATTGATCAAACGCCGCTGCACTTACGACTCAAGAGATGGAGAAAGTTGCGCCTTTGCCCTTTTTTAGGTGTTGATATCTGCACAATTGGCTCAGTTTATGATTTTTTCTTGGCAAATAACCAAGTGATGAAAGTACAGCAAAAGAGCCTGAGTGGGCTGCAGCAGATTAATGAATTGGAGCTCAATGCCAATGCACAATTGGTGCTCATGTTTGTGGCTCCAGGTTTTGAACATACGACAGAATTGCTAGAGGCGGTGCGACAACAATGCCCGAATGCTAAGGTGACAGGTTGTTCAACGGCTGGGGAGATCGATGGAGAGCAGGTAAATGATAACAGTGTGTCTCTAACTGCGGTCGAGTTTGCCAAAACTCAAGTGCAGATGTGTAGTGTGCCCGTACAAAATAGTTCAGATTCATACGAAGCTGGCGCACAACTGTCTGCAAAGTTGCAGCAGGATGGGCTTAGGCATGTGTTGGTCTTCAGTGATGGGCTACATGTGAATGGCGCCCGATTGGTAGAGGGGCTAAAAAGTAATTTACCTCCGGCGGTTAGTTTGACAGGCGGATTGGCTGCGGATGGTCCGGATTTTAAAAACACCTTTGTGATTGAGCGGGATAAGCCGACTGACAATAAGATAGTTGGAGTTGGACTGTATGGTTCTGCACTTAAGGTTGGTTTTGGTTCAAAAGGAGGCTGGGATAGTTTTGGTATGGAGCGTAAGGTGACCAAATCAATTGACAATGTGCTGTATGAGTTGGATGATGTGCCTGCATTGGAAGTGTATAAGAACTTTCTAGGGGAAAAGGCCAAGGATCTTCCTGGTTCGGGATTGCTGTTTCCTTTGAGCATGCGAGATGGTAAAGATGCTTTGCCTGTGGTACGCACCATTTTGGGAATTGATGAAGAGGCGCAGAGTTTGACTTTTGCTGGAGATATTCCAACGGGTTCCTATGTGCGATTGATGAAAGCCAATGTGGATCGATTGATTAAGGGAGCCGAGCAATCGGCAGAGATTTCCAATGATATACTTAAAGAAGAGGCCGAGCTGGTGATCTTGATCAGTTGTGTAGGTAGAAGATTGGTCTTGAAGCAATTGGTGGAAGAGGAGATCGAAGCGGTACGGGAAGTGCTAGGCCCTAAGCCGGCATTCACCGGGTTTTACTCCTATGGAGAGATAGCCCCTTTTGGCGAGTTTACCGCCTGCCAATTGCATAATCAAACTATGACAATTACAACGATTTCAGAATGAGTACTGTAGATTTTCATCGCCTCTTGCGTCGCCAGATTCGAAAGGCCGGACTGAGTGAAAAGACTCGCGAGGAGATCGCCCCTCTATTATCTGTGATTGACGAAGCTTACAGAAGCTTTGATATTGATATGGAGAATCTAGAGAATGTGTTGGAGCGCAGTTCGCAGGAGCTCTTTAAGGCTAATCAGTTGTTGAAAGAGGACATCCAGCAAAAGAGCCGCGATTTGCAGATTGCAAATCGGACTTTGGAAAGGGTGGTGAATAATGTTCGGGAAGTGATCTTTCAAACGGATTTGGAGGGCAATTGGACTTTTTTGAATTCCGCCTGGGAAGAGGTGACACCCTTTACGATTGAAGAAGCGCTAGGTCAGCACTACAGCAAGTTTCTGGTGAATGTGGAAAATCCACCTGAGAACTTCATTGAGCTAGCCCTGGCTCATGAAATATCCGAGTATCGGGAGGTGGTAAAGGTGGTGCGCCCTAGTGGGGAAATAAAATGGCTGGATCTGGACCTAAGGGTCACCCAGGATGAACAAGGAAACCCCGATGGTACTATTGGAAGCATCATAGATATCACTAGCATCAAGGAAACCGAGTTTGCGCTGATTAAATCCCGAGAGGACGAAAAGAAGGCCAACCAAGCTAAGAATGAGTTTTTGTCCACCATGTCGCATGAGATTCGTACTCCTCTGAATGCCGTGATTGGATTGACGAATCTGCTTCAGATGAGTGGGCCGAGAGAGGATCAGATAGAAAATCTGAATGCCTTGAGTTTTAGCTCCAAACACCTGCTGAGTGTGATCAATGATATCCTCGACTTCAACAAAATTGAATCGGGCAAGATTGAATTTGAACAGTCTGACTTCAGTCCGCATGCGCTGATTAGGGGACTGAGCAGTACTTTTTCGCATCATGCAAAGGAAAAGGGCCTACGGTGGGTCGTAAAATTGGATGAGAGTTTGCCTCGTGTGCTTGTGGGCGATAGTACGCGTCTCTCGCAGGTTCTGAGCAATTTGATGAGTAATGCTATCAAGTTTACGGCTAAGGGCTCCATTGTGATAGACATTGAGGTAGTGGAGGAGTCTGGCTCCGGAATTACCTTAAGGTTTGAGGTCAAAGACACCGGCATAGGCATTCCTGAAGAAAAGCTTGCGACTATTTTCGATAGCTTTACTCAAGCCGAAATTCATACTACGCGAAAGTATGGAGGGACAGGTCTTGGACTTACTATTTGCAAGAAGCTGTTGGAACTGCAGGGTAGCGAACTAGAGGTATACAGTCGATATGGCAAGGGAACGAGCTTCTTTTTCGAACTTTCCTTTGGAGTCAGCAATCGCCTGGATGCGCAGCAATGTGAATTTGTACAATTGCAACCTTCCTTTATGGGCTTGGATGGTCTCAAGATTCTAGTGGCAGAGGATAACAAGATGAATGTGATGGTGCTCCGTCAGCTGCTTCGAAAGTGGAATGTTGAAATGTCTCTTGCCAAGAATGGAGAGGAGGCACTGGAATCTGTACAGCAAGATGATTATGACTTGATCTTGATGGACCTGCAGATGCCCAAGATGGATGGATACTCAGCTAGTCGTGCGATTCGCGCCTTGGAAGAAGATCGATACAAGCATATTCCGATCATTGCACTAACGGCCTCCGCACAAATTCATGTGCAAGAAAGCAGCACACAAGCTGGCATGAATGATTACCTGAGCAAACCCTTCGATCCAGTTGATCTCTATAACAAATTGAAGAAGTATAAGCCGGTCCGTAGTACATAGCAAGCTGCTAGCGAATTACAGATAGCAATTTACATTTCGAGGCATCGCAAATCAGATGCATGCCAGCTTGCAAAGTGGAAATATCTACGATTCCAGTAGCAGCCGCATTAGCCGGGCATTCCAGCTGAAGACGCCCAAGTAGATCATAGATTTTTATTGCTCCGTCTTGCTCGCCGATGCGAAGCATATCCCTGGCAGGATTGGGTTGCAGTCTTAGCTCAAGGTCATCAGCAGATTCGTGCTCAGTTAGATCTGTACTTTGATTAGCAAGGTTTTCAATATAGCCGATCTTGCTTTCCGGCACTTCTTTCTTCAAGTCCATCCCGATTCACATCTTCGAAATGCAGGCTCTTTGTCTGATGCCAGGAATTACAAATCGGAAAGGTATTGCCAATCTCGAGTGAACTGGCATCCCACTCTGCTACCAGAAGCTCGTATTCATATCCAGATTCAAGAAGCTGTGTCACCAGCAACACCGGATCATCCTCTGGCGCACCCTCGAATATTGTCAGTTCATGCACCCCCAATACATAATCAGCAAAGACCTGCGGCGGTCCAAAAGATTTGTCACCCAATCCTCGACGAATGAAAATAGCATTGGCTGTACTCGATCCATACAGCAAATCAGGAATGCCATCTCCAGAAAAATCGTAAACACAAACGGAATTAGGCTCCTCTAACCTTGCCTCAAAAATCGGCTGCTCCGCCAGCTGGTATCCTTCCGTTTGAGTGAGCAGCGACAAGGCATTGAGATGGGGATAGGCAACCGCCAGGTCCCCAATTCCATCTTGGTCTATATCTCCAATCTCGCTTATCTTATGCCATCTGGGATGCGGACTAATGACCATGGTATCTGAAAAATCAAGTCCGCCATTATGCTTCAAATAGCTCAGATCGCCGCTCCCGTTTTTATCATAAAACAGTAGGTCCTGCAGTCCGTCCTCATCTAAATCATGCAGCTGAAGCTCCAAAATGGCATCGGAAGACAAATCACTAAGCACTAGCAAAGTATCAGGATCACTGAAATCATACATGCCCAGATTTACCCAAATTTCGTAGCCATGCATTAGCGGAAAAATTAAGAAACCGAGGGAATAAATCCAGATCACCATCTCCATCCATATCTCCAACCTGCACCCACTCCAGCAGATAGCTGCTGTCAAAAGGAGCAATCTCGCCCGAAAACTCCCCAGCCTCATTCCACAAAATCCCAGACCTGCCTTCATCATAACTCAGCACAAGATCAACATCATTATCGCCGTCCAAATCTCCACTCGCCAACACCTCCGGAGAACGGATATCCAGGCCCGACAATTCAACGAGATCAGCAAATTGAGCCTGTAAGCTCAGGTTCGCCAGCAGCACAAGAATGAAGGGGAAAAACAATCGATGGCAAAAGCTCATGCCTACAAGATAAGCCAAATAGCCGCAGAGTAAAAGCTGTTTTCTTTCAATCGAATTTCGCAGACTCAGCTATTCATTATCTACCAACTTCTGCACAATCTCATCCAGCATCTCACTCTGTTGATAGATGCAATCCAATGCCACTTGTTCCAGGGCTTCTACATTAGAAGGCTTCGCCTTATCCATCTCCGAATGCACCTTGCTGGGCAGCATAGGCTCAAGCCGATAATAATTGGTGTCTTCACTGCGCTTCTTCAAACAATTAAAGATCAGCTTCAATTGATAATCCACGGTCTCCGAATTACTAGATCGCAAAATGTCAATCAAGGGACGCATCCAGCCAGCATAACCCTTGTCCTTCAAATCCGCATGGTAGTAGGGCTTGATCGAGGTTCCGGTCCCTAAGGACACAAGCAATATCTCATCAGAATTTGGATACCGAGGCTTCTCCGGATTTTTCATCATCTCCGAAAAATCCGTTTGTACAGCTTCTGAATATGCACAAAGTGCGGGATTGTTGGCAAATACTCCACCATCAATCAGCTCAAACTGCTTCCCGGTTTGTGAGTGAATCAAAGCAGGTTCAAAATAGGTAGGAGCAGCAGATGTCGCCCGAGCCACATCACGAACATAGAAGTCCTTATTGCGATTTTTCGAAGCCTTAAAACTGCCAAAAAAGAAAGCCCGTCGCTTCACCAAATTATAAGCCGTGACCATACATGGCCGAATCAATTCACTAAGTTTCAAATCGCCAAAATAAGACTCCAAAACCCGCTCAAGTCCCTCACTGCTGTAGCGCTCATCGATATATCCAAAGCCACGCTTAAATCGATCAAACAGAGTCGAGCCAAAAATCTCAAAGCCGTGCTCCTTATACAAATTGAGCGATTCCAATGCGGTCATTTTAGGCCGTCCAAGCTCATTTGGAAGCAGGTAGGTACAAGTCAAAATTCCCCCCGAACTAGTGCCGGCAAACAAATCAAAATAATCGCTGATACGGGCGCCTTCTCCCACCACTTCCTGCAGACGCTCCTCCAGATAGTACAGAATTCTCGCCGGAATCACACCCCTGATTCCCCCGCCATCAATCGACAATATTCTAACCTTTTTCATGTATCAAGACCTCTAAACCTCCTAAAATTAGCAATTTATCACACATTTCATCAGCCGCCCAACTCCGCACACGACCGCTTATACTATTTTACTTCCCTTTCTCCTTGAGACGCAGTAAACTTGTCCTGTCATCATCCAAGGCCAGCCGCAAATTTGCTGCCACCTTCTTCCCGGCACATTTGGCACCCGGCAGCCTCAGATTCGAAAATTTGCTTGAAGAGAAACAATGACTGGAATCACCAAGAATATTAAGAAAATTTGGAGCGAAGCAGACAGCCCCGTAGAAACGGGCTACCCGTGCTCCGTTCCAATTCGCACCCTGTCTGCCTGCTCATGCATGGCCGCTGTGGTCTCTCCGCAGGCTCCGAGCCCCCATCGGCCAGCATTCGCCACGGCATCCAGGGCACTCATTTCCTCTGCGCCCGGGGCTATTTCGCACCAATCTCCCTCGCGTACCAAATCCTCAGACAATGAATAACAAGAGATTTTACCTAATACAATTCTTGTTCTGGGGATCAGTTTTTGTGATCAATGTGCTGGTAAGGACTATTTTTACCGAGTTTTCTTTCCGCATAATCACCGGGACCTTACTACTTGCTGTGATGGCGATTGGATATACCAGCCTGTTCAGACAGCTGATACATAAATGGTCATGGAAACTACTGACACCACTGCAGTTGTTACCGCTCGGCATCATTGCCTGCGGTATAGTCACGCTAGTATTGGTCGGCACTTTTCTACCACTATTCGGTTTCCTGAGTGGATTACTTAATGAGCTTGGGTTTGAGGTCTTTTTCAGCAATTTCATGCTCACCTTCATGATTATGTGCATTTGGACGGTCGGATACTTTTCTTACAGCTTCTTCGAACGATACCGGGATTCGGAAATCAGGAGATGGAAATTGGAAGCAGCTGTCAAAGAAGCGGAGCTAAATAACCTGAAATCCCAGATCAATCCACATTTCATGTTCAATGCACTCAATAACATCCGCGCTTTGATCCTGGAAAACCCGCGCAATGCCCGAAAGATGCTGACAAATCTTTCAGACATTCTTCGGTATTCCATCAATCACACAAAAGTGACAAATGTGCCTCTGTCTAGCGAAATTGAGATTGTCAACAACTACATGGAGCTAATTGCAATACAGTACGAAGAAAAGCTACAGTACCGTCTTCATGTAGAAGAAGGATTGGAGCAAATAATGGTACCGCCTATGATCGTGCAACTTCTGGTAGAAAATGCAATCAAGCATGGCATTTCTCAGATTCCCGATGGAGGAGAGGTAAGCGTAAAGGTATTTCGCGCACATGAAGACGTGGTCGTGCAGGTTTCCAATACGGGCAGTCTGGTAAGCAATCGAATTCCTGCAACTGGGAAATCAGGTCTGGGATTGCAAAACTTAAAAGATCGACTATCGTTGCTTTCGGAAAAGTATAGTTTTGACTTGTCTCAAGTCGACAGTCTTGTAATAGCCACCATAAAACTTCCCGGCTAGATCTTAAGCCCTTAAGCAGACCTGGAACCCATAGCTGATGCGAGAACCTCTGCCATCTCGATGGAGCTTAGGGATAGGGAATCAATAACTGTCCGATTTTGACGCCGCTGGAAATGATTTAGACGAGGCATTTTTTGACAGCATCCTTGTTGGCTGGTGGAGAAAAATAACGATGGATAAAGCATTTCTAGCAAGTCAAAATGGACAGTTATTGATTCGCTGTCCCTTAGCTCGATTGAAGACAGCTTCTCGACGAATTGAACAAATTAGTCAACTCTCAAACAAAACAAACATGCAAGTAGCAATAATTGAAGATTCCCGATTGGCAAGAACGGAGCTAAAGAACCTGCTAAAAGACATTCCTGATATGGAGGTGATCGGGGAAGCCAGCAACGGACAAGAAGGCCTGGAGCTGATCGGCGAGCAGCGACCAGATCTCATTTTTCTGGATATTCAAATGCCTGGCATGGACGGCTTCCAAATGCTGGAGGCGCTCGAAGAGGCACCCATAGTCATTTTCACCACCGCCTATGATGAATATGCTATCAAGTCTTTTGAATTTAATGCCTTGGATTATCTGCTAAAACCAGTACACCCTGATCGATTGGCCAAAGCAGTGCATAAGGCCAAAGAGAAGTTTGTAGAACTTGCAGAAAAGAAAAAAGATCAACCACTCGGAAAGCAAAGTCAGGTCTTTGTCAAAGATGGTGAGCAATGCTGGATGGTAAAACTTGCAGAGGTAAGGTTAATGGAAGTAAACGGCAATTATACTCGAATACACTTCCAGGACAACAAACCACTCATTTACCGCTCTCTGAATTACCTGGAGACAAGACTGGATGAACAATTGTTTTTCAGGGCAAATCGGCAGCAGATTATCAATCTCGAATACATAGACAAAATTGATCCTTGGTTCAATGGAAAGTTCAAATTGAGCCTGAAGCACGGCGGTGAAGAAATCGAGATTTCACGTAGGCAGGCTTCGAAGTTTAAGGAGCGTCTAAGTTTCTGAGAAAGATTTGCAGAATCTCACAAAAAATCCCATCTTTATTCCATGCTTAAGCGCCAGGCAATATTTACTTCCTTCTATTTTTGTTTTGAATCCTAAACAAAGGGGAAGGCTTCTATAATCGAACATGCCTCCCTGTGGAGGCTTTTTTTATGCAAGCTACTGACACATATCGATCTTATTTCTTTTTTGGCATCTTTTGGAATACCTAAAGAACCGGGCTTTGTGTGTCAAAAGCATTTTTCAGAACGTCTCCCGGTTTTCCAACGAAAAGCGGGATTTTTTTTGCTCCATATGAAGAAACTTATCACCTTCGGTTCAGTTGGAACCTTTCATGAAGAAGCTGCATTGGCAGTCGTAAAAGAGAATACACCCATAGAATTTTGCAAGACCTTTGAGCAGTTGGCTGTGCAGATTAGAAAGAATGAAGCCTGTACAGGATTGATGGCAATCTCCAACAGCACGGTCGGCCCGATCATGTCCAACTATCACCATCTGCTTAATAATGACCTCCAGGTAGTCAAGGAAGTTGTATTGCCAGTGAATCATAATGTGATGGTCTTGCCCGGAGTCAAACTGGAAGATCTGGAAGAGATAAAATCACACCCGCTTGCCTTGTTGCAATGTGCAAATTTCCTCAGCAGGTTTCCCTGGATAGAAGGCAAATCTGAAAGCACTGCCTTTGCAGCCGAAATGATTCGCAAGGATAATTTGCGTAAGACCGCCGCCATAGCCAGCAGGCAGGCAGCCAGGCATTTCCGTTTAGAGATTCTCGCAGAAAACATTGCAGATGATCCCACGAATAATACACACTTTCTGTTATTGCGTTCCGGAGCGGCTGGTCTAGGGGATGGATGGGGACGAAGAGCAACCGTGGCACTGCAATTGGACCCGGAATCAACGGCTATGCAAGAACTAAAAACCTATATGCAGCAAACCGGTGTTGAACTAGAGTTGTTAAGGCCATTGAATGAGCAGGAACAAGATCATTGGATGATTGCGGTCTTAAGTTTTACTGGTCCAGGCCAATGGTTCGGAATTTTGGACGAGCTAACTGTACAAAGTAAAGCGCTAAAGGTACTAGGTGTTTATGACAGGGAAGAGCTGCCAGTCAAAACCAATGTTGATTCGCTCATGTGATTTTTAATAACCTTTGTAAAGCAAATTTTAGAATGTCCTACCTACAAAAGTTTACAGAAGAAGAAACAGAATTGCTCATGTGCGCACCCCAGCTTGTGGGTGTAGCAGTAACATCGATTGGCAGCAGTGGTGTCCTGGGATCAGTAAAAGAGGCAATGGCCAGTATCCGCGCCCTGATGGATGGCGTTAAGTCTTATCCCGACAATGCCCTGGTTGCCTCCATTTCTCCTTCAATGCAAGATGCTGATGCAGCAAAAAAAATGGCCAAGGATCAGAAGGATATGGTCGTTCGCCGTATTCAGGCAAATGAGGTCAAAGGCTCTGAGCAACTTGCCGATCTGATGATCGACGACCTGTGTAAGATCAATGACATCCTGGCAGAAAAGGAGAGTCCTGAAGTGGCAGCGGAGTATAAAATGTGGCTTCGTGAAATCGCTGTGAAAGTTGCTGAGGCAGCAAAGGAAGGTGGCTTTCTCGGTTTCGGCGGCACATTGGTCAGCGACGGAGAGCAGGCGCTCTTAGATAGAATTTCTGCCAACCTGAATCTGATGGAAGCCTAGTTCTAGTGGCAATTAAATGCACAGAGAGACATAGGGGATGACCCTTATGTCTCTTTTTTTATGAACCCTTGTGGATAACGTTCTTGCCACTCTTCTCGCAGCAATCCGTAGCCAACAGAATCATAAAACTGGCCTTTTACTATGCGTGCCTTCCTGAAGCAGGCTTCCTTTCGGAAACCCAATTTTTCCGCCAAACGCATCAATCCGTGATTGCCCGACCAGCTTCTCAAGTCAAGTCTGGCCAGTTCGGGGAATTGCTTCAACAAATATTCACACCACAACCCCAAGGCTTCAAAACCAATTCCCCTGCCCCAGAAGCCATCATCGTACAATACAATTCCCTGGCTCATCCAATTGGTTTCCTTGCTTTGCCAATACCAGCTCACAGCTCCCAACATCTTATCCGTCTCCCTATCAGCAACCACCAGTTCAGTTCGCGGTTCGGGGAAAAAGCTCTGCTCAATTCTTTGCCGGGTCTTGGCAAGCGAAACTTTAAGTTCTTTTTCGTCCATCTTCGGATAGTAAGGTCCATTGTAATCCATCCAAAGATGACTACCGGTATTCCAGTGTGAGTAAATTTCCAGATCTGACATGATCCAATCGCGCAAACGTATGCTCTTACCTTCGATAATAATGTTTGGCATTCACCGAAGATAGGGGAATGCCAGGAAAATGACAATAGCTTTGTTAGTGGCACAAAAAAAGCCGGACAGTATCACTGTCCGGCTCAAGAGCGAAAAATCGCTTTTTATTTCACAAAGAACTTGGCCGTTCCTTTCAGACTTGGCGTCTCGATTTCTACCAGATACAACCCGCTGCTAAGATTGTCAAGCGGGATTTCAATTTGGTGTTGACCTTGAATAAACAATCCATTGGCAACTTGATTTAGGACCTTTCCTGAAAGGTCAGTAACCTCAATGCTCAGTTGATCTGTTTTGTCAAGCTCAAAGTTGAGATTAAGCACTTGATCAGCAGGATTAGGATAAACTTCCATGCCAGCTGAAATTAGGTTTCCAACTGAAGTGTTTTCAACAACAACGCTGATTTCATTGCAGATTTCATCTGTGCCACCTTCATTAGTTACCGTTAGACAAATAGTGTAATCTCCAGACTCCATGAAGGTCACAGTTGGGTTTTGCTCATCAGAGGTTTCTCCATTGCCGAAATCCCACATCCATGATTCGGCATCCGTAGAGCTATCGGTGAAGGTCACTGTTCCATCCATAACTTCGTAGTCGTAAGTCGCAGTAGGTGCGGCAACCGCCACTTCACCTGTAGCACCTGTATCAGCAACTGCAGCATCTAGCAACTCGACAGTTTCAGGAATTGAACTACCCCAGACGTCATAGGTCACAGAACGATCAGGAGCAATCACCACCAACGTCGGATATCCGAAGAATTCACCGTAATCTCCGTTGGTATATACCGCTTCGATTTCTGCTCCGCCTCCATCAGGTCCAATCGAAGGCCAGGTTGTTCCATGCATATCTTCGAAGCCATTGATATAGCTGTCATTGTCTGCCGGATTAGAGGATATACTTAAAAACTGAACATCAGCATTCCCCGATCCATACATCTCGTACAAAGGCTGCATCTGAGGCGCCAATTCGTTACAAGGTGGACAGTCAACAAAGAACAAATCCAGAACGACAGTAATGCCATTGTCCAAATAATCTGCATATAATTGGTGTACATTCCCGTGAGTATCTGTACCTTCAAAATCAGGAGCTTCCTGAGCGACAACCAGGAAATTCATGAACAGGAATAGCAACAAAGCTGGTAAGAGTTTTTTCATCTTTAACTGTTTTTTTGAGTGAGCTACAACTTAAAGACTTTTTTGCTCATTTCGGAGTTTCTGGAGGGTTGCATGGAGATTTGTCCATTTCCGTACAAGTTCTTTTCTTTGCCTGTCCTTTATACGACTATTCATAGATAACTAAACCAGATTCAATGCTCATTTTTGATTCCAGTCAGGCTACGGATTTTCTAAAGAACGATGCTATAGAAATGCTTCGGCAACAGACACAAACAGCAGATGAATCCTTAAAAAACGGTTCTGGCAAGGGCAATGAATTTCTTGGCTGGATGGACCTGCCGGTCAATTTCGACAAGTCGGAATTCGAACGCATCAAGCAGGCTGCCAGTCTCATTGCCGAGCAGTCTGAGGTCCTCGTAGTAGTTGGCATAGGGGGATCCTATCTTGGAGCCAAAGCGGCGCTCGATTTCTTGCAGGATCCTCTTTGTAATTTATCCAAAAGCAAGCGCAAAGGTCCCTTGGTGCTTTTCGCTGGCACCCAACTATCAGGGACTTACCTACAATCACTTCTGCATTATCTCGAAGACAGGGATTTTTCAATCAATGTCATCTCCAAATCAGGCACAACCACCGAACCTGCCATCGCATTTCGGTTTCTTCGCAGTTTAATGGAGAAGAAATACGGCAAGCAGGAGGCAGCAAAAAGAATTTATGCAACAACCGACCGCAGTAAAGGTGCATTACGAACGCTTGCGGATCAGGAAGGATATGAAAGCTTCATTGTGCCAGATAATGTCGGAGGTCGCTTTTCGGTTCTGACACCTGTGGGGCTGCTTCCCATTGCCGCTGCTGGTTTCGATATCACAGCTTTGATGCAAGGAGCACAATCAATGCGAAGCACCTGCGAGCAGCCATATGACCAAAATCCCGCAATGCAATATGCCGCCTGCAGGAATGCACTCCTTAGGACTAATTTCCTCATTGAGGTTTTTGTTAGCTATGAGCCTTGTCTGGGTTCAATTGCAGAATGGTGGAAACAACTCTATGGCGAATCAGAAGGAAAGCAGGGCAAAGGAATATTCCCGGCTTCAGTAAACTTTACTGCGGATTTGCACTCGCTGGGTCAGTACATTCAGGATGGAAAAAGGCATCTTTTTGAAACGTTTGTGCAGTTGCAAAAGCCGGTACATGATCCAATTATTGTCGCAGATGATCAAAACCTGGATGGTCTGAATTATCTATCTGGCAAGGGAATGCACTACGTCAACGAGCAAGCCTGCAGGGGAACTATTGAAGCACATTTGAGTGGATCTGTTCCAATTTTGCAGATAAAGATTGATACAGCAGACGAATTCAATTTAGGTGAGCTGTTCTATTTCTACGAACGTGCATGTGGAATTAGCGCCTACACGCTTGGAGTCAATCCCTTTGATCAACCAGGCGTGGAGGACTATAAGAGGAACATGTTCCGTCTATTAGGCAAACCGGTCTAAAGCTCTTGGTGTTCCAATGCAGCCAAAAAAGCAAGTAGATCCTGCTTTTGGGATTCACTCAGACTAAAGCCCTGTATAAGTGGGTCCTTGTTCTCGTGTTCGAAGCCACCAGAAGCATAATGATCGATCACTGATTCCAGACTAGGGAAGCCTCCATTGTGCATATAAGGTGCTGTAAGAGTCACGTTTCGAAGAGAAGGAACTTTAAATAATCCGCGGTCGCTTGGCAGGTATGTCAGTCTGGCTCTTCCACTATCTGCGTAGGCTTCATACAAACCAGTATTCCTAAAGCTCTCATCTGTAAACAAAAATCCGCTGTGACAGTTTGAGCAGGCTAATTCCCGACTGTTGAATAATTCCATACCGCGAATAGCTGCGTCGCTCATCGCGCTCAATTGTTGCTGACTTGTGTATCGATCATAATCCGACTGTCCACCAATCAGAGTTCGCTCATAGCAAGCGATGGCTCTGGTGATCACATACGGATCTGGCTCCCGATCGTATGCCGCAAGGCTGCTATTAACGTAACTGGAGTCTTGCTTCATACGATCTGCAATCAGCAAGATGTTGAAGTCAAACTCATTGTGGTCTTGAATAGGAGCCAGCACCTGTTGTTCCAAACTTGCTACACCACCTTCCTCCATAAATGAGCTGAAATAGGCCACATTTAGCAGAGGGGGAGAATTCCGGAAGCCAAGACGTCCTTCAACTCCTGGGCTTATCGCCACCGTATCACTGAAAGCATGTGTCGGTAGATGACAGGAAGCGCAAGAGGTGCTGAAGTCTCTGCTGAGCGCTTTGTCAAAAAACAAGCGTCTCCCAAGTTCCACCCGCTCTCTTGTGATCTCATTACCTTCCGGGATTGCAGGAATCGGAAATCCTGCCGGTATTAGCAGACCATTAGCTTCATAATAGGCGGCAACAGGGGAATCATCCTTTGTGCACGAGTTTAAGGCCATGATCAATAAGAGCATGGCAGTGCCGATGTAGATCACTGGACTATTTCTATGCCTTCTTCTATCTTTCACTGTTAAGCTAAACGAGCGCACCCAGGCTCAGCAATGCCTGGCCTGGGTGCTTAGGTAGAAAGTTTTTCGTTGATGCCATTCATATTTGCAATAGCTCTTTCTCTACAGTGGGGCTCTTGCCTTTAGAAGTGATTTCAACGCCTCTAAGATAACAATTTTTGTGCTAAGGGATTGTGAATCAATAAGTGTCTGATTTTGACGCTGCTGGAAAAGATTTAGACGAGGCATTTTTTGACAGCATCCTTGCTGGCTGGTGCAGAAAAATAACGATGGATAAATCATTTCTAGCAAGTCAAATGGACAGTTGTTGATTCTCGATGCCTAAGCTCTTGATGGCTCAATATTTACACCATTTGGCTTATGCTTAACATAATTTCTACGAAACAATCCTTGCCCGAACGAAGTCAATGGGGCTTTTGTATTTTCGTAAACAGAAATTTGTGCTAATGACTAAAAGTTATCAGGTAGCGGGAATGACTTGCGAAAGATGTACCGGATTGGTGAGGAATGCTTTGCAGGAACATCCAAAGGTGAAGCGAGTACAGGTATCCTACGAGGATGCGACTGTTTTTATGGAAACCATAGATCAGGTACGTTTAGAAGACTTAAATTTACTACTGGCGGATTTCGGCAACTTCACACTCGTCGAACCAATCAATCCTTAGAATGGTTTGTCAGAAAAGAACAAAGCAATTCCGTATCGCAGAATGACAACAGAATTCCGAATAAAGAACATGGTTTGTCCCCGCTGCAAAGAAGCAGTTCAGGAGATCATGGAATCTATGGGCCTTAAGGTGACGCAAATCGCATTAGGTACTGTGGAAACGGAAGCTGTGCCAGACAGTTTTGACCAAAATTCATTGGTCGAAAAGTTGGAGGCGAGAGGATTTGAGCTTTTAGTCGATAAAGACACCAGATTGATTGAGCAAATAAAGGCTACTATCATTGAGATGGTGCATTATTCAGATCAGCAACCGCTGGTCAAGAATTCGACTTATCTTTCGAAGAAACTTGGTTATGCTTATTCTCATCTGAGCAAAGTATTTTCCCGGCATGAAAATGCAACCATCGAAAAGTACATCATCTTGCAAAAGATCGAGCGGGTCAAAGAGCTGATCAGCTATGAACAAAATACGCTTAGCCAAATCGCTTCCCAAATGGGTTACAGCAGTGTGCAGCACTTGTCCAACCAATTTCGATCAGTGACAGGAATGTCTGTTACCAGCTACAAAAAGCTTGATGAAAAGAAGCGATCCTCCCTTGACGAAGTTTGATCAATAGTCCTTTCACATCCTGAGATTCTCCATTCCTTCTTGTCCTGAACTTTCTGCTATCTTTGCAAAAATTTCGAGATGATAAAGGCAAATAATCCTAAGCTAAGGAGCTGGATCAAGGTTCCTGAAAATTCTGACTTTCCAATTCAAAATATACCATTTGGTATTGGACGCTTTGATACTTCCAGAGAAGCTGTCGCAACCCGAATTGGGGACTCAGTAATAGACTTAGGCCAATTGGCCTCGAAAGCATATTTGCAAATTGATGGTATCGATGCTTCGCTTTTGCAAAGCAATTCCCTCAACCCATTGCTTGAACTAAACAAGGCCCATTGGCGAGCTCTTAGAGATCGCCTTTCTGAATTATTCAATGAGAACAATCCAGAACTTCGTGACTCGGAAGACGCCAGGCTGGTGGTATATCCCCTAAAGTCTGTCGAGATGTTGATGCCGGTTCGCGTTGGTGACTATACCGATTTTTATGCAAGCAAAGAGCATGCAACAAATGTGGGAACTATGTTTCGCTCAAAGGAGAATGCACTGATGCCAAATTGGTTGCATTTGCCCGTGGGTTATCATGGCAGAGCATCGTCTATTGTAGTATCGGGTACCGAGATTCGTCGACCAAAAGGACAAATGCGACCTGACCCGGAAGCCGCTCCTGTTTTTGGAGCCTGCCGATTGCTTGATTTCGAATTGGAGATGGGCTGTATTGTGGGTGCCGGGAAGGCCTTGGGCGAGAGAATTACTACTGAGGAAGCAGACGATTACGTGTTTGGTTTCGTG
Source organism: Chitinophagales bacterium (assembly GCA_020629005.1). Taxonomy (GTDB): domain Bacteria; phylum Bacteroidota; class Bacteroidia; order Chitinophagales; family UBA2359; genus JAHDDV01. The sequence goes on along the minus strand of JAHDEE010000023.1, from coordinate 17,301 downwards.
CTTTTTAATGACTGGTCTGCCAGAGATATACAGAAGTGGGAGTACGTTCCTTTAGGGCCATTTCTAGGCAAGAGTTTCGCTAGTTCAATCTCCCCGTGGATTGTTACGCTGGATGCTTTATTGCCGTTCAGAATTCCACCTCAAGAAAGAGAAGTGCCGATTCTTCCTTATCTGGAATCAAAAGGGGATAAGGCGATGGATATAAATCTGGAGGTCTTGCTTGGTAGCGATTCTTTTGAGCCTATTTCAATAAGCAAATCGAACTACAAGAACATGTACTGGTCCATTGATCAGCAGGTAGCCCACCATACAGTCAACGGTTGTAATCTTAAAGCCGGAGATATGCTGGCCAGCGGAACGATTAGCGGAACCACACCAGATTCCTATGGCTCTATGCTAGAGCTTACCTGGCGCGGCAGCAAGCCACTGTCAATGCCCGACGGATCAGAACGAAAATTCATTCAGGATGGCGACACCATCATTTTGCGCGGCTATGCGGAAAAGGATGGTTTACGCATTGGTTTTGGGGAAGTCAGCGGAAAGGTCTTACCAGCTCATTGATCGAACACTACTGCTTGCTAATTATCCTGTTCCTAAATTTGCAATAATACGCTCACTATGTTAAAGATCGTACCAGGCAAGGTTTCTGTTTCTGAATTACATCAGTATTTGCTGGGCAGTGTTTCCCCTCGACCCATTTGTTTTGCAAGTACCATTTCTGAGTCGGGCGTAGCCAACTTGGCACCTTATAGTTTCTTTAATGCATTTAGCTCTAACCCGCCCACAGTTGTGTTTTCCAGCAACCGTAGAGTGGCTGATAATACCACCAAAGACACATTGCACAATGTGCAGGCAAATGGCGAAGTCGTCATCAATATGGTCAATCATGCAATAGTCCAGCAGATGGCTTTAAGCAGTGTCAACTATCCTTCAGAGGTAAGCGAATTCGAAAAGACCGGATTAACGCCTATTGCTTCTGATGAAGTAAAGCCCTTCCGAGTAAAAGAATCCCCAGTCCAAATCGAATGTCGGGTTCGTGAAATTATTGAGTTGGCCAAATCCCCCGGTGCTGGCAATCTAATTATCTGCGATGTCCTTTGCCTGCATGTCAACGAAGAGGTTTTGGACGATGAAGCCAAAATCGATCCACATAAAATCGACTTGATGGGCAGGATGGGAAGAGCCTTTTATGTCCGTGCATCAGGGGATGCAATTCACAAGATACACAGACCTGTTACTGTGCTTGGAATCGGTTTCGATCAATTGCCGGAATCTGTTCGGCTAAGTCAGGTGCTGACCGGAAATGATCTCGCACAGCTGGCCGCTCTCCCTGCTTTACCAGGCCCACAGCGAATTGCGGAACTGCTTTCTGGCCTTGCTAAGGTAGAAGGGAATGGTAAGCACGAGCAGGCAAAGCAGCTGATTGCCGCTGGGAAAGTGGAGGTCGCCATGGCTTTGCTCTTGTAAAGGACCCAAAACCCAAAACAAGTACTCACGACCAAGCAGGCAAGCGGCGCGATGGGGACGTCACGCCAGGCAGCCGAGTCTAAATCCAAAATCCGTAGTCTGTAGTCCGAAATCCGACCTTGGTCGATTTGCGTTTTCGACCCAATTGTATTATGATTCTACAATTTTCCTGCGGTAAATTGTAGAATGATTTTCCGAGCCTGTGCAATTCATTATCTTGCAGAAAAAGTAGAATACTATATGTCCGTAATTCCCAAGTACAAAGGTGAAAGAGTTTATCAACATTATGGCACTGAGCAAGTACCCCAGAACTGGGATTCTATAGTAATTGGTTCTGGAATTGGAGGTATGAGTTGTGCTTCTGCCTTGGCACATACAGGCAGGCGAGTGTTGGTATTGGAACAGCACTACATCCCTGGGGGCTTTACACATTCTTACGCCAGGAAAGGGTATCAATGGGATGCGGGAGTACATGCGATTGGAGAGATGAAGCCAGGAAAGCCGCCATATAAATGGCTACAATGGCTGGGCAATGGCAATATTGAAATGGTGAGTCTCGGTAATCCTTACGATCGATTTTGGTTGCCGGAGGGAGATAGCTTTGCATTTCCAGATACCAGGAGGGAGTTTGTCGCAGCATTGAAAGCAAAGTATCCGCAGCAAACTGCTGAGATCGACAAGTATTTTTCTTATGTCTATGCTGCTGCTAATGCAGCTAAGGCCTTTTTTGCTTTAAAAATGGCTCCTGAATGGATGGATAAACTAGGATCTGGCATTGGGGGTAAGATTGGCAAAGATTGGTGGGGAATGACTGTAGATCAAGTATTTGACGAAGTGGGTATCAAAGGCAAACTTCGAACTATCCTTAGCATACATTGGGGCTATATGGGTAGCATACCGCGGGACTGTAGCTTCGCCATGCATGCTCTGACACATGTTCATTTTTTCAATGGGGCCTATTATCCTAAAAATGGCTCTCGCGAGTTTGCTGCCCAGTTTCTGGGAAACGTGATTGATCATGGGGGAAAAGTATTGACCAAGGCTAGTGTGAAGCAGGTATTGATGGAGGGACAAAAGGCCGTTGGCGTTTTGATGAGTGACGGAGGTACTTTCTTAGCTAAAGAGATCATATCGGCCGCAGGAGCAAAGAACACAGTAAATAAATTATGCCCTCCCTCTTATGCCAATACCGATTGGGCTAAGGCAATCAATGCAATTCCAAATTCTCCGCCCTATATCTGCCTTAATCTGGGTTTTAAGGGCGACATAAAGCTGGCAGGGGCCTCAGCGGCCAATCTTTGGCTGGTGGATGAATGGGGTAATGATCGCTATTACTGGAATGTGAATAATCCAGATGAACGTGCCCATATCCTCTACATCTCATTTCCTTCGCTCAAAGACCCGAATCACAAAGCAGGGCCACAGGAAAAGCATACTGGAGAATGTGTCACCTTCATTAGTTGGGATGTCGTAAAGCAATGGGAAGATACGCACGAGGAAGACAGACCGGAAGACTATTTGGAATTCAAGCGGGATATTGAGTCGAGGATTTTGGCGCAACTACAAGAGCAAATACCAGAGATAATGGCTCATCTGGACTACTTTGAGCTCTCTACTCCATTGACATCATTATTTTATTGCGAGGCCAATCGCGGAGCTATTTATGGCCTTTCTGCCACCCCTCAGCGTTATAAATGTGCGAAACTTCGCACCAGGACTCCCATCAAAAATTTCTACATGACAGGTGTAGACGTCGGCAGTTTGGGTGTTGTAGGGGGAATGAGTAGTGGTATATTAACGGCCGCAACCATCGAAAAGTCGTTGGTTACAAAGCTCTTCTAGTTTCTTATAAACATGATTGATGCTGCAGTGGTCTTTTAGACTGAGCAAGCTCATTCTCTAACTCCACTCCATGGCTATATCTAATCCTTGGAAGTAGTCGACATCTTCGCTCACAAAGTAATCGTTTATGGCCTGAAAATTGGAATTGTGATGGTGGCTTCAGGAATTTCTTGCGTATCAATGTTGTAGGCGCAAAATCTTGAATCGTCTAACAAGGTGAAAAAGGCAGTAGGCAGAATTGCAATGAAAAGTGCAAGTCACTGAAACTTGGTACTAAAAACCATTTATCCAGATGCACTGAACCTGAGTAAATGTTTCCTGCTTAATTAAGATAGGTATTTACATAATCAAAAACACAATTTAGATGTCACAATTATTAGACATAGTGATGCAATCGCTAGGAAATCAGGCTGTAGGAAACATTGCTCAGAAAGTAGGCCTCGGAGAGGGCGCGGCAAAGGGTGCCATTGGTGCAATGTTGCCGATGCTACTTGGTGCAATGGCAAAGAATAGTTCAAATCAGCAGGGTGCAAGTGCTTTGGCAAATGCATTGGACAGAGATCACGACGGATCGATCCTTGATGATATAGGAGGTTTCCTTGGTGGCGGTCAAACAAACAATGTTGGAGCGGGAATTCTGAAGCATGTGCTTGGTGGAAACCGTGGCCGTGTAGAGCAGGCAGTTGCTCAGGAGCATGGACTACAGCCGCAGCAGTCAGCTCAATTGATGGAGATGCTAGCTCCACTTTTGATGGGCTCGCTAGGCAAGCAAAAGCGTGAGCAGGGTCTGGATGCTTCCGGACTAGCTGATCAGTTGAACCAGTTCCAACAACAACAACAACGGGCGCAGCCAAAGCAAATGGGTTTGCTTGGGCAATTGCTAGACAGAGATGGCGATGGTGATGTTAAGGATGATCTGCTGAACGTCGGTAAGGATCTCCTGGGCGGACTATTTAAAAAGTAATTCGCAAAATCAAAGCGAAGGTAGAAAAGGGAGGACTTTTTAGGTCTTCCCTTTTTTTATTTCCTAACTTGAAGGTAAATTTTGCTAATCTTCAAAAAGGAAATCGATGGATAGCTTGAATGTTGTCAGGATTTTGTGTATTGCGGGCATTTTGATATTGTGCATTAATGCATTGCAAGCGAATACGGTATTTGTGGAAATTAGCGAGCCAATCGAACTCAATCTTTCCGACACCTACAGCTTGTGCCCTGGAGGAACGATACCACTCGATGCAACAGTTGAGGGCGGAAGCTACGAATGGCAAGATGGAAGTGCGGAGCCGATTTTCGTTGCGGATAGTCCTGGAACCTACAGCGTATAAGTTTCGGTGGGTGCTTGCACCAATAATGCCAGTATTCAGGTGACAGAGTCTGAGTCCTTAGACGCTGGCTTACCGGAAAGCATTGAGTTGTGTGAGGGCCAGGGAGTATTATTGCAAGCAGGAATTGAAGGTGAGCGCTATCAATGGAGTGATGGCAGTGAAGCAGCATAAACTGCGCAGGAAACAGATTGGCACAGGTTTACCCTGGAGCGGTCTTTTGATGGACTGACTTTCGAGCCCATCCACTCCCGATTGAGTAACAACCGAGCAAATCAGCATTATAGCTTCACGGATGAAGGAGTATTTCGATTGTCTTATTACAGGCTTTTGCTTGATGGTGTTCCAATTTCGTCTGTCTTGAGTCTGGGCCAGCACGAGTCGGAGCATATGGCAGCTCTCTATCCTAATCCTTTCGACAGCGTGTTGCATCTCGAGTTGGAGGCTTTAAAGACTACAGCAAGGCTAACAATATTTGACATCGCAGGCCGCTTGCAGAAACAGTATACAGTTGAGGATAAATCAGTTTTGATTTCTGTACAGGATTTGTGCCATGGCATATATATTGCTGAGTTGAGGTACCAGGATAATGACCAAGCGTATAGATGGAGGATATTTAGGCAGTAAGGAATGTAGATTCTGTCAATTCGGCCATCTCTTTGAGCACAGACTCAATACACCATGACAGAACTCGACAAACTGAAGATTCAACTAGCAGAAGAACGGGCTGCCAGACAGGCTGCAGAGGGCTTGTTAGCTACCGCTCAGCTCGTTATTCAGCGGCGGGAAAAAAGGTTTCTGGATATATTCGAACGAATGCAGGTCGGCCTGGTTGAGGTTGATAACGACGGCTTGGTGGTAATGGTTAGTCCCGCTTTCTGTAGTTTGACCGGCTACAGCATTGAGGACTTGATGGGCAAAAGTGCTGTTGATGTATTGGCCACTCCTGCATCTGCCGTACGCGTGAAGAAGCAAAAAAAGTTTCGCGAACAAAAGCTTGCCACTAATTATGAAAGTCAAATAAGGCGCAAAGATGGCACTATCATTTGGGTCATGATTAGCGGTGCCCCGGTTGTGAATGAGCAAGGCAAGGTTGTTGGTTCGCTCGGCCTGCATCTGGACATAACTGAGTCTAAGAAGCTGCAGGAAGAGTTGCAGACCGCACGGGAGTTGGCAGTAGCAGCTCAAAAGGCAGAAACTCAATTCCTCGCCAACTTAAGTCACGAGCTACGAACACCGGTAAATGCCGTCCTCGGCATGGCGCATTTGTTGAACGAACGAAGTCCCCAAGAACATCAGCACGAGCTACTGGAGAGTTTGATGCATTCCGCTGAACTGCTTCGCAGTTTGCTTTCTGACGTAATCGATATATCAAATATCAATGCTGGAACTCAGCCAGTGCGGATTGATTCATTTAATCTTTTCGACCTTTTGGAACGACAGGCAAGCAGCTTTAGAGCCTCAATCGCTGGTCGTCCCATTGAGTTTAAGCTTAAGGTAGACACGAAGATCGAAAACCAACTATTTGGCGATCCTAAATTGTTAAACCAGATTCTACTCAATCTGCTGAGCACAGCTGAGAAATTTACTACTGAAGGACTCATAGAGATCAATGTACAGGAAATAAGCCGGGCCTGTCGACGCGTCGATTTACTATTCGAGATTACGGATACCGGCTCCGGAATTCCTCATCAGGATATTGCAAGCATTTTTCAAAGTAGCAGAACTGCTGCTGACTCCTACAACGGCAAGTATGAAGGGCTTGGGATTGGATTGGCAATAATCAAGAAGCTAGTAGAACAACAAGGTGGCTCAATCGAGGTAGAGACCGATGAAATTACTGGTACAAGGTTTTGTGTATACCTATCATATATGGATTCTGGCATACCCTTAGATGCCAAAGTCGACGCCACCGACCAGTTAGAAAAGAGCATTGAAGGACTTCGTGTATTGGTCGTGGAGGACAACCGAATTAATATTCAGTATCTGGGTAATTTGCTCAAGGGATGGAAAGTTACTTTTGAAGTAGCGCTTAATGGTCTGGAGGCAGTAAATAAATCCAAGGAGCAGATCTTTGACATTGTTTTGATGGACCTTCAAATGCCGGTCATGAACGGCTATGAAGCTACTCGGGAAATTCTAAGGGAGTCCAATCCTAATTGGTCTACACCGATCATTGCGCTGACTGCTTCGGCTCTGGCAAGTGAAAAGAAGAAGGCGGCTGAGCACGGAATGGTCGGTTTCCTTACGAAGCCCTATACTCCGGCAAGTTTACTGGAGAACCTCACAAAATATACAAATGGAGAAAGACGATCTCTGCCTTTAGTCACTCCTGAAGTGCTCAAAGGCCAGAAATTTGTGTTTTCGGATCATTTTGATAAAGCTTATTTGCAAACATTCTATGATGGTGATATTGAATACGCCTCAGAGATGTTTGAAATGTTTCTCGAAGAAGGCACAGAAAGTTTGAAAGCCATACGCGAAGCAGTTAAGGCCCAGAATGAGGAAAAAACCAGAAGTGAGATTCACAAAATAAAGCCCGCCTTTTCGATGATAGGCTTTACCAAACTCTGGAAGAATCTTGAGGAATTTGAACATCGGGTCGGCCTTGAAATTTCAGGTGCAGCACTACAACATAAGTTTGCCTCACTCGATGAAAATATCGAATTATCCATAATTCGCGCAGAAGTGGAACTTCTGCGTATGAAGGAGTGGATCAAGAAAAGCAAATCCTATTCTTGAAGTTGATATGCAATCTTTCCTCCCACAATTGTCATCGCTACTTTGGTGCTTAGTATTTCCGATTCTTTAATCTTTTGCAAGTCTTTTGTAAATACCGTTAGATCGGCCAGATTCCCCACTTTTATTGTTCCGAGTTTGTCCTCCATAAATATCCCTTTGGCAGCCAGTTCAGTGTAGGTTTGCAATGCCTGCTCTCTGCTCATTCGCTGATCTGCCTCATAACCCTCTTCAGGTGTACCTTCAAGTGTTTTTCTGCTTATGGAAGCATAATAACAGGCAATCGGATTTATCGGCTCAACAGGTGTATCAGTACCATTGACTACCAGCGCTCCAGACTCAAAGAGCTTTTGCCAAACGTATGCTCCTTCTTTAATCCGCTTTTCCCCCAAGCGATCAATTGCCCAAGGACGATCCGAAGACATGTGAATGCCTTGCATTGATGCGATTACATCTAGCTCGGCAAACCTCGGAATCTCGTCGGGATGTAGATGTTGGGCATGCTCAATCCTAAACCGATGATCCTTAACATCAGGATAAAGCTTAAAGGCCTGTTCAAACTGATCCAATACTTCCCGGTTTGCTCTGTCTCCAATGGCATGCACACATACCTGGAACCCGTTGGCTAGGGCCATTTTTGACACTTCAAATACCCTTTTCATCGGGATGGTCTCGTGTCCAAAGTGTCCATGATGGTCATGGTACTCTTCTAGCAACCATGCCCCCCTGCTGCCAAGCGCACCATCAGCTGAAAGCTTTATCGATCGTACTGTAAAGAATCCGTTATATAGATCAATTGCCGGGCCTCGCTTTATCCATTTATCTACAAACGACTGCTGAAGTCCACTCACCATAACATAGAGCCTGACAGGTAGCTCTCTTGCCTTTGCCATATCTTCCATGACGTCCATATACGCCGCATCGGAGCCAGCGTCAACAAAAGTAGTAATGCCGTTCTTAACGCATTCTTCCAGACCTATTCTCAGCGCCTGATCCAAATCTTCATTGGAATAGGCAGGGGTAAATGGCAGCACGAGTTCTATTGCATTTTCAATGAGCAGACCAGTAGGATCTCCATTATTGTCAAGAGATATTTCACCACCTATAACTTCCGTGGATGCCTCAATTTCTGCTATCTGAAGAGCTTTATCATTTACAAGAGCCATATGCCCACTGGCATGCCCCAGGTATACTGGATTATCCGGCGCTATTTGATTCAATAGCTCATTGATTGGCATTCCCTTGATGGCGTCATCTGGTTTCTTGTCCCACTTATCCTGATGCCAACCTCTGCCAGTAATCCATTCTCCTGGCTGCTTATCTTTTGCAGCCTGCTCCACCATCTTGAGAATTTGTGAGAAATCCTCTGCCTCATGTAGCTGTAGGTTCATCAAATAATAACCTAAATAGATCAGATGCCCATGACTTTCAATGAAGCCTGCTGTCAACATTTTTCCCTTTAGATCAATGATGTTTCCGTCAGCTTTGAGCAGCTTTGCTCCTTTCTGGGCTTCACCTACAAAGGCTATCTTGTCCCCGGCAATTCCGACCGCCGCCTCACTATGACCTGCATCTGCAGATAGGTAAGTATTGGCATTCACCAAAAGCATGTCCAGCTCCTGAGCTGACAGTTCAAAAGCAAGTAGCAACAGCAATAAGGTAAGTAGATGTTTCAAGATGTGTATTTTGTGTTGAAAGGCAATTCCAGAGGGTATTCCACGATCTGAGCGCCTAAGGGATAGGGAATCAATAACTGTCCGATTTTGACGCCGATGGAAATGATTTAGACGAGGCATTTTTTGACAGCATCCTTGTTGGCTGGTGGAGAAAAATAACGATGGATAAATCATTTCCAGCAAGTCAAAATGGACATTTATTGATTCGCTGTCCCTAAAGTTATGATCTTGGATCGGGATAAACAATTGTGAATGAGAATGCCTCCAGCTTCATTTTTTTCCACTTTGCTGTTTCTTTTCCACTCGCAAGCATTATAAGGGAAAATGAAGTCTATGAGTAACGCGATTTCAGTTCCGTTTAACGATCAATCCATGCCACTCAAGCCGGAAGAACAGCAAATAGAAGCCGCAAAGAGAGATGCTTCAGCCTTTGCTCCACTATACGAGAAGTATTATGCCCAGATCTTTAGATTTATCTATCGACGGGTTGCCGACGAGTCTACTGCTGCTGACATCAGCTCCCAGACTTTTCTGTCCGCACTGAAGGCGCTTTCTCGATACGAACACAGGGGCCTGCCTTTTTCTTCCTGGCTCTATCGCATTGCCTTGAACGAGGTTAATATGCATTTTCGAAAATCTAAGAGGAAGCCTACGATAAGCACCAACGATACAGGTTTGCAACTGGTGTTTGAGGAAATCGAGCAGAGTGACATAGAGCAGAAGCTGGAAAAACTCCAACATGCCTTACAGCAGTTGGAACTGGATCAAGTACAACTGATAGAATTACGCTTCTTCGAAAAAAGAGCCTTTAAAGAGATCGGGGAGTTTTTGCAAATTACCGAAGCAAGTGCTAAAACCCGCACTTACAGACTGCTCAAGAAGCTTCGGGGACTAATGGAAAATAAATAAAATCTGAATACGGCCACGCTTAGGTATTCTTTCAAAATTTAAGTGAACAACATGACTAAGTATAATCTCAGACACAACCAGGCTGATCCTTCAGATGAACAAATCAAAAGGCATCAGGACTTCGGAGAGCTGCTAAAACAACACAAACAGGAAACCAAAAAAGTCGTCCCTCTATTTAGACGGACCTGGGTCCGATGGTCTTCTATCGCTGCCTTTCTCCTGCTCTTTGCAGGAGTGGGCTGGCTTTGGACACAATCACAAATGGGAGACGCTGCTCTAAGTAGCCGATCTGTCCCTGTTGGGGAGGCAACTAGTGACGTAGCAAGTAGCAACACTACAAGTGCGGAAAAGTCGGTAAGCAAGCAAGCCTCAGCTGCAAAGTCAAGTGCAGCTAAACGCAGCGGGAAAAAGAAACTGTTTAAGGCCGAAGCTCGCAATGGAAATGCCTCTGCTCCAATAAATAAATCTACGCACAGAAATAATGCGCAGGTATCCCCGCCACCACCTCGGGACTACGATTCAGATGGCGCGATAGCTCCAAACAAATCTCCTGGAGCGGCTACCTTGGCAGAGGCAAAGGGTGTACAGCAGGCAATCGACCAGAACAACTTGGCCTGGGGGAAGAATGCCATTGCTCCCGGTGAACTCATGCTGGAAGAAGCCGATGAAATGGAGCTTGAAATGGCCAAAGAACTGAAGGCTGCTCCTATCCCTGGACGAGACAAGTACTTTGCCGACACCATAAATTTAAGCTTAGGTGCTGATCACAATCCGACTCATTACGACCCTTTTATAGAAAATGAATTTATCCCTACCACAGAAAACAATACCTCTACCTTTTCCATTGATGTCGACAAGGCAGCTTATTCAAATGTAAGAAGGCAGATTCAAAGTGGTACGCTCCCCGACCCTGCAGCAGTTCGCATAGAGGAAATGATCAATTACTTCAACTACGATTACGCTGCGCCAAATGGAAAGCATCCCATTGCCATTCACAGTGAATTGACCAATTGTCCCTGGAATAGCAATAGCCAGTTGGCGATGATCGCACTGCAGGCGGAAGACTTTCCAGTCAGTCAGATGCCGAGCAATAACCTCGTGTTTTTGCTCGACGTATCCGGCTCCATGAACAACTTCGATAAGCTGCCTTTGTTGACAGAATCGCTCAAGATGATGATTGACAATTTGCGCCCTGATGATCGAATCGCCATTGTCGTATATGCCGGCGCTGCGGGTTTGGTATTGCCTTCAACTCCCGTATCGCAAGGCAACATCATTAAGTCAGCACTGGATAATCTTTCTGCAGGTGGCTCCACAGCAGGAGGGGAGGGCATCCATCTGGCCTACAGGGTAGCCAAAGAAAATTTTGTGAGCGGTGGGAATAATCGGGTAATCCTTTGTACCGACGGAGACTTCAATGTAGGAGCATCCTCAGATGCAAGTCTGGTCAAATTGATTGAGAAGAAGCGCAAAACGGGAGTTTACTTGTCAGTTTTGGGCTTCGGAACAGGAAACTATCAGGACCAGAAAATGGAAAAGCTCTCCAATCACGGAAATGGAAACTATGCCTATATCTCTAACAGAAAGGAGGCAGAAAAAATCCTGGTGAGAGAGATGGCAGGCACGCTGTACACTGTTGCGGAAGATGTGAAACTGCAAATTGAGTTTAATCCGAAAACCGTACACGCCTACCGGCTGATAGGCTATGAAAACCGTCGCCTCAAGAATGAAGACTTCGACGACGACACTAAAGACGCAGGAGAGATTGGCGCAAAGCAACAGGTTACGGCCTTCTATGAAATCATCCCATCCTCCGCCGAAACTGCCAGTGCCAATATGGTCGAAGTCTACAAGCCGAAAGACACAGGTTTTGCCGCAGGCGAATCCGTAAAGGTCCGCCTGCGATACAAGAAACCAGGCCAAAGAAAGAGCATAAAAATCGAAGATGTTCTAAGCAGCAAAGGTACTGCGATCGAAGATGCATCCGAAAATATGCGCTTTGCCGTAGCGGTTGCCACCTATGCGCAAATACTTAGAAAATCAAAATACGCAGGTGTGTCCACACTGCAACAGGTGTATGGATTGGCAGCCAACGCAATATCTGTCGACCCGGATGGAGAAAAGAAAGAGTTTATCCAACTGGTGCAAGAGACAATTCGACTGAAATAAGCGTGGCTCTTATAGGGTTTGCGGGACTAACTTACGGTGTAACCGGAAGCCAAACCGCATTCCCATACCCTTGCATTTTCAAAAGATAGAGACCAGCATCCAGTGAACTAATATCAAGTTGCACCGCTTGTCTGCCCACACTCTTAGAGATATTCCTTTCGATGATCAATCGGCCAAACAGATCGTAGATCTCGATGAGAGAATCTGATTGATCGGATGAAGTAAATTGTATCTCGATCATATCGTCCGCTGGTATTGGAGCTATTTGCAAGAATTCTTCCGTTCTTTCACTGACAATCGAAATAATCTCGGAAGCATTTCTGGTCCCAGTTTCCTCCAATTCTTCCAGTCGATAATAGTTTTCACCCTGACTAAAGCCTTTAAACAAGAAATCGTAGTGCTGAGCTGTGCTACTATATCCAGCAGAAGGCACAAACCCAATCTTCTCAAAGTGAATACCGTCTATAGAGTGCATCAATTCAAAGCCAGCACTTTCAAATTCACTAGCAGTAGACCAAGACAACAAATGACCTTGCTCTGTCTCCTCACCCGAAAAGCGAATCAAGTCAACAGCAACTGTCTCACAAGATTGAATTTCAAAATCCAGTCTCCCAACACAGCCATTGGCATCACCAACAAAGATCACTGCAATATTTCGGTTCACGGAAGCCGTAAGCTCAAAGAAATTTTGTTCCAATGCATCAATCTGAAAGTCACCTTGCAAGGTAAATGGAGCTTCACCATCCAGAATCACTCCGCTCAAAGTGACAGTGGTATCATCATCATTGCATATCTGCTCTACAACTATATTTGGCCCGGAACAATCTGCTTGGTTGACTCCCAAATCTTCATCAAGCGCAATGACCATTGCCACATCCTTCCCAAAATCTACAAACTCCCCTGCAGCATCTATCTGAGTAGATGTAGAATTACTAAATGCTGGGTTTTGTAAAGAAATGAACATAAAGCGATAGTCAGGACTAAACGTAATACCGGTCGGCTCTGAGCCAATCGGCGCATTGCCAAATATTTTGACCTTGGGATCACTTTGGGTATGGCCGTTTTCTACAAGCCAAATATACTTTGTTGGCCCATCCTGCAATACCCACAAATTTCCTTCACCGTCAAAGGCCATATTGTCATTTCCCAATCCCCAGTCAACTGTAGTGACGCCTTCAGCGTGAGTTATATCGTAGCTTCTATTACCGACATGGGTACGCATCTGTATTACCTCTTCCCCATCAATTGGATCGCTATCCTCAAATCGATAAACGCGGCTTTCCCCTTTCACCGCAAGATAAACCCAACCATCAGGACCGATTTCCACATCCTCAATTCCATTAAAAACAGTTGCCTCCAAACTTTCACACTGATCCAAAGTCGTGTTTCGTTCCTCTTTGGTTTCATTGGCTAGTTGCAACCATTGCCCAGGTCCGGATTTGGAACCCTTGTACACGTACAGCCGACCGCTGTTTAGGTTTTGCGCCGTATCTGCAACAAATTTGTACAAGTAGCCAGGGTTCGAATCAGCACCCATATAACAAGTGCGGTCATTCTCATGGATGCAGGCATTTTCGTGTTTGAAGTTGCCCATCGCCCAAAGCTTATCAATAATCACCTTGTTTACCGGATCGAGTTCCATACACCAACCCACATCATAATATCCATCGCCATTGGTGTCCACTTGCCCGGTCGCTTCTTCACAACTGATCACGGTTCCCCAAGATGTCACCGCACCTGAACAAGGGCGTGAGACCAAGCCATATGCTTCAAAGTCCACAGCTTGCGAGTAGCCTGTTTCCCAAAGCTTCACGGATGGATCAAAGCTAACATCAAACATATGCACCTCGCCAAAAATCAACTCTGAATTCAGACTCAAGTAGCCGTTTTCACTACTTCCTTCGATGGGAACATAAGCTGTGAAATCGAAGTTGCCCGGAATAACTCCTCCGGCTGTCAGACTATCGCCTTCACCCACGATCCGTTGAAAAGTATGTGATTCAGGAAAGACAAAAAAGGTGTTTTGGTCAATAGGTTTGATCGATTCAAAATCTGCAATCGATTGTCCCTGCAAGCCGATGCAGCAAAAAAGAAATAAAAAGCTCTTCCAGTTCATAAGGCAAGAATTTTTAAGTATCAAAGATCGAAAAGAAATGAATCTGTTAGTGGAACTTCCTTGATATCATGGAGCTAATATAAATGATTTGGAGCGAAACGATTGTCCTACGCGCCGGCGGCTTGCCCGTGTTCCGCTATTATGGGCCACCTGCCTGCTTGTTCCTGCTCACTCCCTGTCGTCTCTCCGGCAAGCTCCGAGCCGCCATGGAGTGGCAGTCACTGGCGCATCCAGGCGGCCCATACCGCTTCACCCGCGGCTATTTTGAAAGTGCACACCGCCGTGGTGGGATTTGAGTTAACGGATTAGGGATTACGGAGCCCACGACGGTCGCCGAGCGTAGTCGAGGCGCCCGGAGTGGGCGGACCATGAAGCGCGACCTTAGCCCTGCGACTGAAAAAGGACTTTGCTCATATTAATAAGGTAGCCAATGACGGTCCTTGAGCCAGAGTGAGTATAAACCCAATTTGGAGTCTTCAACGGTCGCTGAGCCAGAGTGAGTAAAAACTATTTCGCCTGCCAGAAAAAGGACTTTGCTCATACTAATGCAGTAGCCAATGACGGTCCTTGAGCGGAGTCGAAAGGCCCGTTATTGGCGGACCACGGAGCGCGACCTTAGCCCGACGATAGCGTCGTGATTATTATTGAAGTACGCCCATCCGCCAATCGGACGTGGATACAGAAATGGAACACAAGACAGAGAACGTGGAAACGTAAAGGTGGAGATCAACGCCGATTTCCTTGATGACAACTGTTCCTCAGCAAACTTCAAATGGGAAACCGATCATTGCAATAGCTGTAAGAGCAAACAGGCTCAGGTTACAGACTATTGGAATCGTAGAGATATCAGCAATGGATCCATTCATTCCCGTCATGAGTATATGGACAATGGAGCGCATATTATTGCCACCCACACTTTGAATCCCTGCTAAGCATTAAGAATCGTTGGTGAATCCTAAGCCATGCATTGCTTGTCAATGCGTGGCTTTTTTCTTGCATATGTGACAGGGACTTTCAAAAGCCGAAAAACTCAAGGCGAAAGGATTGATTCTCTATCCCTAAATCCTGTAAGCGACTCTATGACGCAGATACTCCCATTGCTGAAATCTGCAAAACTGTAGGTGTGTCACGCAGCACATTTTACAAATACCTTCTATATTTGGAGGTTCCATTGAAAACAAGGAGTTGATTAAAGCGACACAGATCTAACGATAAAGTACAATTAACTGGCATAGCAGACCTTTTTCTTGACACTTTTTTGGGGTTTATTATACCAGTTTTACGTACTTTTTGTGAAAGTTTGAGAAAACGGAGGATTCTACAAAATTCGTCATTTCCAACATCAGTAACGGCAGTTGCATTGAGATTTTGAACCCAAAGTCTACTGAACTCTTCAGTTATCGATCTTTTTCGGTAAAAGTTGAAACTTCAACCTGAGGGCTGGTTCTATTACTGAAACCTCTACTTTAGTAAATTACTCAAGTTTCGGTAGTTAATTCATAGAAATTCGCTCTGAAATTTTGAAAGAATTCATCCATTTTTTCAGCCCTATCGATGATATCAATTAATGGTATTTTGAATGTTTGTGCTATCATTTGCATTAGTTCAAAGACATGGTTCCAAAAATTTTGCATGACGGTTGGGCTAATCCAATTGCTAGAGACATCACGGAAGAGACCAACGATTGATTCGTGTTGATTGACCGCTTTGATTTCAGATAGGAAATTGTAGGTCATCAAGACTTGAGTCGTGTCGGCAATTTGAGCATCAAAGTCACGCGATTGACATTTGCCTAGTTGTAGATGCTGCTTGAGTTCTTTGTAAAAAGTTTCTATTGCCCTGCGATTCTGATAAATGTGATAAGCTCTTACTCAATAGTTCGGTAAAAAATCATGCGGCAATTAGGCCGTATTCTACTAGTTCAGCCACAAGTGGCTGATTTTTCTCAAGGTTTGGGTTGATTCCAAACTTTGTAAAAATAAATTCATCATATGTTGGTTCTGGCCTTTGGTCTTATAATCCGACATAGAAAACGGTTTTTGCTGTCCAGATCTTTGATTCTGAAGATGCATATTCTTAGCCAAATTCACAGTGGTAAGAGAGGCATTGCAATGGAAATGAATCTTGTTTTCACTCCTTGCCTGGCAGTGCGTTAGCCCTACAAATTGTTTTGCGTCACGATACAAAAATTCTATTTGAAATCGGGATCTATAAATGTCGTAAATTCTTTTCCCGCATAAGGTCAAGTCGGTCGAAAAGAAGACTCAATATCGTACCTTCTTATTGTTGCTGCCGTGCCATTCCACATAGGCCACTTTGATTTCTCTTTTGAGTTGTACACTCCAAACCACTAACTCATAAATTGTGGTTTGATCATCTTGATAGCATTTTTTAAATCGTCTTTTGTCGATCTTCTTCATGTCAATCTTCCCATCATACTTCTTCGGTCGGCCTCTGCCACTGCTCTGCTTGCCCTTGTACAAATATTTCAAGTTGGCATCACATCGAAGCTTACCAATGACTTCTAAGTCTGTTTTCTCAGTAACCGTTCTGACAAACTTTTCTTTGCTGAAGTAGGCGTCTACAGCTAGGTACTGGCCACACTTGTTCAGTTGTGCTGCCCTATCCACGATTATCTGGGCATAGTGATCTATACGTGTTTGGGCTTTAAGCTTCAATGTATCAGAATCCGGTGTCAACACAGCCTCAAGATGAAAAGCAGTATTGTGCTCAAGGCTAACTTCGGCCAGCCCTCCCGGCTCTTGACCACGCATTGCTCGCCCAGAGCAACCGCTCCAAAAGCGATCAATGCAAGGACTATGTGTGCCGCTCTTCGGCAAGTAGGTCGGATCGAAAGCAATGACCAACGGTTCATCCATGCAGGCTATTGATAGCAAAGACAAGTTGAATTCCAAATAGTCAAACCTCTTCTCAAACTGTAACCGGAAGGATTTTTCATTATGCTTACTATGCCGTTGAAGTGCCATAAAATTGTAGCGATTGCGTAAGCTCAAGAAACAAGAGAATATCATGATCAAAAAATTTCTTCGTGGTTTTGATA
>JAHDEE010000237.1 GCA_020629005.1 Chitinophagales bacterium | reverse complement strand
ACGTCATAGGCTGAGCAACGAACAGCTAGCCGGGTGCCGAGTGAGAGTGGAGCACGGGACGGTCCTCACCGCGGCCCAATCTCTTGCGCTGCCACAGAAAAAGGATCAAATGGTAGGAAGTGATTGCAAAAGTAGCCAATAGGCTAGGCCGATTGTTTACTTGTGCCAGCCTTTATCATACTGCTTAAAAATTTTCGCTTTTTTTCTTCGGTTTCTGTGTGATTGAAATTTGAAATCTCTTTCTAGAAATGGTTAAATCTTCGAGTCTTTTTTGGATGCCTTTGATTGATTGATGACCTATCGTTAAAGGCATTATCATTCGGAGTTATCTTCTTGAAAAAGAGGTTTTCAGTTGGCGGATCACTGGGCATTGCCTTTTTGAATATATGATTGCTAGGCATTAAAAGCATGGATGAGAAATGACTTGTTGTTGAAAAAGCGTGAGCTAATAGTTTTTGGCATGAGGAAATAGGTTTCGTGCGCAGTTTGTTATGTTTTTTGTTTCTACTTCAGATTGATTCTGGCAAAGCCTTTGTAATTGGAGGTGAAGATAGCGCCACCTGCCTCAAGCGGGACATGTGGCTAGCGGTGGTCAAAATCAAAATTTCAATCAAAAAATAGTAATGAAAGTAGCTCGACTGTTTACCTTTTTTTTAGGACTGTGCATACTTTTCTGTATTGTCAGTCAATCTGCTGTTATTGCGCAGGACTGTGACGATCTAGAGATGTATGATCTCAGATTTGTTCCAGGCTTTGCACAGACAGATTCCCTGACTGTTTGCGGGGCGCCAGATACACTGGCGCTACTCGTATTTACTCCTTCAGAAGGACAGCTTACAGGTCTCACCTTGACTGCACAACTTCCTGAAGGCATGATTTACGCGGGATTTGAGGAATCGATCTATGCGGGCACATCCATTTCATTGGTGAGTGCTGCAGATCCTCAAAATCCAAGTTTCATCTTGAGCAATATGAATCAGGATGAAAGTAATATTGTTTACATCGGAGTTCAGGCGGACTGTGACTTCACCTATACTGATGATCTGCAGTTTGTTAGTTATGGTATCAGTTATATAGATGCAGCGGGTAATTTTTGTGAGCAGCTCTATGAGGTAGAGGATGAGTTTGACGGAGTTTTCAATGAGCCTGTTGTCAATATTCGGGTGCCGGAAATTAGTCCAGAAAATTTGACCTTTACAGACTTCGATCAAATCAAGTGTGTAGATATTCCTATCTCGCAGGATGGATTCAATGCCTATGTAGAAGATTTTTACATGGACATCGAAGGAGTTGATGTTGGTACGGGACTGTCAATCTCCAGCATATCTGCCAACGGTCTACCTGTGACAAGCACTTATGACGCTGCTACATTAACCAGCACCCTGTATCTTGACGGGACGCATTTTGTAGCTAATACAGGTGGCCCATCTGTCGGTGAAGGCAATGCCGTTTTCAATGAGAATGAGATCGTGACAGTTGAGGTGTGCTATGAGCTGTCTCAATGCCCGAGTGGCTCAGAGTATTTCCCTCGATATACGGCCTACTATGCGTGTAATGATCAAACATGTGCCTTTAATGAGCCTACTTTATATGGTTCCGTGAAGATCAACCCAAACTTTGGAGCTGATCCCCATGGGACCATGACCTTGGTTCAGGATCCTGCTCTTTGTGGACAAGAAGGGATTTACGAGTTTGTGATTGATGTACCTAATCCAAACATTACCAATCCGGAAGGAGGAGTATTGGAGGACCTGACATTGGATATCAATCAGGTTTGTACGGAAACGACTATGGACTTGTTTGAGATTTCATTGTTGGATGGTCCGGGTGGAACAGGGACTGTTTTGACCGATGGTGTTCACTATACTCGAACAGGCAACACTTTGACTTTTGATTTTAGCACCTTCACTAGTGATCCAGATGGAGCTGGTACCGGACTGGAGGATTTTCGTGGAGATGGTTTGTTTAATGATCTACCTTATGGAAATAAGATTGTAGGACAGTTGAAGTTTGACTTGATTTGTCGTGATGGTAGCTCATGTGAGGTACTTGCATGTACGATTGGTTCCTATCGTCTGGATGGATTGCGACATTGCTCGCAGGAATTTGCTTATCCAGACAGCTTTGACCCAGGACCAGACCGCATTCTTTGGGGTACGACGGAAATGCACATGGAAGATTATGTGACAGATATCTTTGATGAGGATTGTCCAGGTGGTGGCACTTGCTTTACGGGTGAAATGGGATTTGATTTCAACCATGTGGATCACAATTCCAATGGTGCACCTGCAGGAGCCACGGCAGAGTTTCCAGCATGTGAGACATTTGGGATCGGTTATACTTATGTAGAAGAAAACATGACTGGTTGCAGCAGCACAAATAACTATCTGGAGATTGTTCTAGCGGCCAATTCCAGATTCCTGGCGGATTTTGAAGTGACCGATGGTTCTGTAACGTTTGATGGGACTACCTACTCCAATGCAGCTGGTATCACACAAGACTATTACACCTTTACACCGAATGGTGATACCCTTGATCGGGTAATGGTCTTTGATATGGGTGATGCTACACCTGGTCGTCACGACTATTCCTGGGAAATGTGTCTAAATGAATGTCTGGCCGCCATCGAATGGGGGGGCATTGATATGTCCGTATATCAAGAATGTACCGACACTGGTTGTTCCTGTCTGACGACAGTAGCATGTGATAGCAGGATCATTCAGGCCGATTTTGATGGTTGTGGGACGACAGGCTGTGTATTGGAACCTACTCAGCACAATGCCTATAGAACCAGTACCGAATTTGGGACTTCTTGCAGTACAGGAGAACAGCTGGATGAGCAATTAGCTGCACCAAACGAGGATCATTTTCTCAATTGTGATACCATGGAGGTTTTCACCTGTTGGACACTTCTGGCAGAACCAGATGCTCCGCCGGTACATTGGTTCGATGGGATCAGAATTGAGAATACTGCCACTGGAAACATTAAGACAGTTAACAATAACATGATTCCAGGGGATCTACTCGAATATGAATTGACCTATTACGATGTCTCTGAGGGGGTATCCCATTCTCTGGAAGATTGTTGGTATTATACGCTTAAAACTTCTGCTACTCCAAGCACCAACAGTAATAATCTGATTTGGTTGCGTGGTGGGCGAGACTATAGATTTAACTCGCAGCGTCAATGGTCGGGTGAGCCTTGTGTACCTATCTTGGAGACTATATCCAAAGACGATAGTATTTGTCGAAAGATTGTCTTCCCTGTGATGACTAGTCCTCTGTCTGTTGATCCTCTCGACGATCCCCGAATTAGAGCGCAGTTCTCGCTGGTGGGAATGAATCCGGACTCTACATTTGCCTCACCGGGAATGGCAGCCTGCATTATCTTCGATCCTGTCAAGTTTGAGACCCCAACTATTGGTGGTTCATCTCGAATCGACCTGGAAGATTGTTATGCAGACATTACACACACTATAGCAGTTGGGGCATTGCGAAATGATATGTATCAGGATGAGTATAGGGTTATATATGATATTGATAGTCTGTGTGTTCCCCTGCTAGATGGTACCTTCTATGAAGAGGGAAGTGCAGAAATGACTTTGCCTGACGGCACTGTTGTTCCTTTGACACCTGAGAGTTATGATAGAATTGCTTGCATAGCGGATGCAGGCTCAAATTATTGCTTTGCAGATACCACAGTCACTGATACTGCTCCGGCTGTGATGAATTTTACTGCGGCTAGCTTGCCTGCACCGGCAGATCACTTGCTTGGAATGGGCGGAGGATGCGGTGAGAGTGATGTTGTAACTATCACTTATCGCTTAGGCTTTGCTTGTCCAACCGTTCCAGATTATAGCAATTATGAATTTAAGTTCGATTATCAACGAGCTTTTTGTGAGGATGTCGTGTATGCACAAGGAATGAATATAGGGAACAATAACCAACAAGCACCTGCTCCTTTGGACGCAACAGTAGATTTGCCAACCCTGATCGGCGGAAATGGTACTGACATCAATGTGGCTCATGTCTGTAATAATGCTGCAAACGGATTTGTCCATGATAACGTGGGTGGATCGATCAGTATTCCATATAACATCGGTTTGATTGATGTGTCTGATATGAATTCGGGTGCAACATATACATATACGGAGGTTTATAGCGACGCATTCGAAACGGTCTACGCCATTGATCTAAATGGTAGTTTAGCACCAGGAGAGTGTTTGGATATTAACTTTGAAACAGAATTGCTATTCTGTCCGGAAGGGGAACCAAGTGCCTACATTGGTCTGGACTTTTTCTCTGGATGTTTGACTCCAGAGTTAAGAGCTGAATTTAATGCTAATGGATTTGATGCAGATGCTTGTGAAGGAACTTCGGTCTCTTACATTTATAGCTTCTTGCCATCGGATGTGCAGGTAGCCCTATACGATGAACCAACTCCGCCAGTTGATCTTTGTACAGAGATTGAATATATAGTTCAGGTGAAGAATGTTAAAATCGGCCGAAATGCTGATCAGATACTGGACCTGTTCTTCCCAGGTCAGGGAATTGAGCCTATACCAGGAAGTTGGGAGATTGCTTACCCATTTGGCGTATCCAATCAAGCTCCTTTCGTTCCGGTGTTGACAGAGCCTGCTTTGGTTGGTAGTGTGGCTTTTGGAGATCACTACCAGACTGATATCAGTCAAATGGACGCCTGGCTGGATGCAAACGGTCTACCCGGTATTTTGGAATACAATGCTTCAACAACAGATTCCAATAAGTTTGCCATCAAATTTAAGGCAATGACGAACTGTGAAGGCTTCGTATCTGGTACTCCTTTCCGTTTTGATTTGTTGGGTTTTGATGCTTGTGGAAATGAAACTCCTGCAACACTCGAAATCTCTCAACCATTGGTGGTCGAAGGAGCAGATCCTGAAGACTTTGCTCAGTTTGTGACATTTGCCGATCCAATGGAAGTGAATTGTGAGGGTGCATCTGAGGTGCAAATTTCGGCGATTAATCTTTCGCAAACTGCAATCAGTGATGATGAAGCAATGGTCGCTGTTACTTTACCGCCAGGCGTAACATACAACCCAGGAACGCTTAGCTATGTCAGTCCTGCTGGATTTACACCGGCAACAGTTACTGAAAGTGTAAATGCTTCAGGACTCTCTGTGATAGAGATGAATATACCTGGAGGACTGGGTGAGGCTGAGTTCTTCACTTTTGTGATGGAAGCTGAGTTTGATCCTGCAACAGACTGTGGAGACTATCCACTGGGCATCAGCATTCAAACAGAGGTGGAAGGAATTACTTGTCAGGAAACGGGGGAGGTATGTTCTGTATTCGTGGAGCAGTCACTGAATCCTGTGATTGATTTATCTGTGGTGCCACCTTTAGCATTGCTAGAACTTCAAGTCTATGATGAGTGCAGTGATAATGCAGATGAAGTAAGCATCTCTTATGATGCAGAATTGATCAACGAAGGCAGCACCGATTACAGTGCTCGCAACATTGACTTCAATATCTATCAGGATATCGACGGAAACAGCATGCTGGATACCGGAATAGATGTATTGCTTTCCAGCAATACTGCTAATGTGACAGTACTTGCGGGAGATACACTGTTCCACACAGGAACAGCAACAATCCCAGCAGATAATGCCTGCCCTTTGTTGGTGGAAATGGTGTTTGATACAGCTTGTACCTGTAATTCGCTGAATGTTCCGGTTGATGATATTAAGCCATCGTCAGTTAGAGATTTGGGTTCAGAAATTGGTTATTGTCCTGGGTCTACATTGGACATTGATGTCTGCGGTGGTATGACGGTAAGTACTACTTCAATGGACCAAACCTGGCTGACAGATAATGGTGATGGAACTTACACCTTAGCCACACCGGTAGATTATGACCCCACTTCTGAGGCGCAACCGATTGAGTTGGTTTTTGAATCACAGTATGGAATCTGTGCTGCTTACGAAGAGCGAATAGCGCTGATCGACATGGGGAGCTTCGTTGTGGACGCAGGAGCTGATCAGCAAATCTGTGCTGGCGAATGCGGAATCATGCAGATTGATCTTCCTTTGGACGATCTAACATCAGTTGACATCGAATGGTCGCCGGCTACAGGCCTGGATAGTACAACATCTGATAAGGTAGAAGTGTGTCCAATTGCTACTACCACCTATACTGTCACTGTGACCCTTGAAGGAGGGTGCCAGTTCACTGATGATGTGTTAGTAGAGGTTTTGCCAGCAGGATCTGTTGATATTGTTGGTGGAGCACTTACCGTTTGTGCCTCAGGTGCACCAGTAGATATCAACGCAACGCCCGGCTTTGCCAACTACGTATGGTACGTTCAATCACCGCTCGGCTTCGATATTCCTGTGCAGGCAGGCCCAGGTGATACTTATCCTGTAACCGAGCCAGGTACTTACTTTGTAAAAGCAGACAATGGAGATTGTCCGGGTACATCAGCACCTTGGACAGTTGTAGAAGATCCTTGTTATGCCTGTCTGGGTGATACTACCTGGGTGGACTGTGACAATAATGGATTGTTTGATCCGGGGGAATCACCACTTGGTGGTGTACAGGTAGGACTCTATACAAGTGCAGGTGTATTCCAAGGCTCTCAGATTACAAATGCAGACGGATACTACATCTTTGATGAAGTGATTCCGAATGATTCTTACTATGTGATCTTCAGCTCTCCTTCCGGCCTTACTTATACTGCAACAGCAGGAGTATTGGCAGATAACAATAACAATGATGCAGATCCTGTTACTGGACAAACTGGTGTGATTGCACTTGCAGATAGCGAATGCTTCTATAACATGGATGCAGGCTTCCAGCCAAGTGAACTTCCAGGTATCGACGAAAGCAACTTCCCTGTCATTTGTGAAGGGGAAGACTTAGAACTTTGTGTGACCGAAAACTGGGCGGGCTACCAATGGTATCAGGCTACAGATCCTCTGGCCCCGGATCCGGCTACGGATACAGAAATGACAGGCGAGACCCTACGCTGCTTTGAACCAACGGCGACCGGAACCTACTATGCGGTAGTAGCAGGCGACTATTGTCCAATCCCAACACCAACCGTTGATGTAGTGGTAAATCCACTTCCGCTTGCCGAGGTAACAGCAGCCGGTCCAACTACGATTTGTGAATACGAGAGTGTAGATTTGGTGGCTACACCTGCAGGTGCGGTTAACTATGACTTCCTGTTGGACGGAGCTACGCTGGTACAGACAGGAACAAACGACACCTACACAGCTAACATAGCAGGCGATTACACAGTAATCGTAACGGATGCCAACGGTTGTAGTGCTGAGTCCGCCCCCGTGACTGTGGTAGTTAACCCTACTCCGGATCCAGGCTATATGCTCAATGGTCCAACGACCTTCTGTGAGCCAGGCGATATCCGTGTAGTAGTCGACAGTGGCTATACCAACTATGACTTCTATTTGGATGGTGTATTGGTACAGAGTGGAGCGACAGCATTCTATGATGTCAGTGCTTCTGCAACTGTAACAGTTGAAGTAACAGATGTATTCGGCTGTCAGGGCTTTATGAATGAGATTGATGTAGTGGTTCTTCCACAACCTGAACCATTTATTTATCCAAATGGTCCAACGACCTTCTGCGAAGGCGATGAGGTTTTGCTATCCATTGTTGGTGCTTATGCCGCTTACCAATGGTACAAAGACGGAGTAGCTATTGGTGGAGCCATCGCTTCTATCTATACAGCAACGGAGCCAGGAAACTACTCGGTATTTGTGGATGATTTGGCAGGTTGTAGTGGGACTACAACCGAATTAGAAGTAGTCGTCAACCCACTTCCTGAGCCAGTGGTAAGTGCACCGAACGGCTTTACAGCTTGTGAAGATGCTGCCGAAGTGCTATTAGAGGCTACTGCCGGAATGGATAATTATGACTGGTATCTGAACGGTATTCTATTGCTTCAGTCTGGAGCCTCCAATACCTTTACTGCAAGGCAGACAGGTGTGTATTCGGTGGTGGCATCGGATAGCAACGGCTGTGAAGCCAGCTCAGCAGCTATACAAGTGGAGATTTACCCACTTCCAGTGATTGATGTAGATTCAGCTGATGCAGCTATCTGTGAGGGCGAATCAACCCAACTGACTGCTGATGGCGGCATGAGTTATGAGTGGACGCCAGATGACGGTAGTCTTTCTTGTACAACCTGTGCCACACCAATCGCCAGTCCAACAGCAACAACAACTTACACAGTATCTGTAACAGATGCCAATGACTGTACGGCCGAAGCAGATCTTTTGCTGACTGTATATCCATCACCAATGCCGGCGGTTGGTATTCATGCTGCAGAGATCTGTGATGGGGAAAGCACGCTTATCTTCGCGGATTCTGGCTATTCCTTCTATGAATTTTACAAAGATGGAATAGTGGTTCAATCTGGAACGACAAATACTTATGAGACCAGCATTGGAGGAGACTACTATGTGTTGGTTGAGAGCCCTGAGGGTTGCTTGGGTAGCAGTGAACCGATTACTTTGATTGTCCACCCTCTACCAGAAGGAGAGCTGATCGTGCTTGGTGGTGATACATCGATTTGCGAAGGACAGGAAGTTACTTTGGAAGCCACAGCTGGTTTCATAGATTACAACTGGTTCTTTAATGGAGAATTGATTCCAGCTCAAACCGAGAATACACTACTGGTCTCGATGGCAGGCGTTTATACAGTGCAAGCCGTTGATGATAACTTCTGCAGTGACTTTTTCAATGCACTGGAGATTACAGTAGAGCCAACACCGCAACCCTTGATTCTTGTACAGGGCCCAGATACGGTTTGTGAAGGAGATGCTGTAGTCTTGAATGTATCTGGCGGATATGCGAGTATCCAGTGGATGCTGGACAATGAAGCAATTGTCGGAGAGACATCTCCAGTATTGAATGCTTCAGAAGCAGGAGCCTATACAGTTGAAGTAACTACCGCAGAAGGCTGTGTTGGCACTTCCGAGAGTGTGGAAGTGTTTGTCTATCCTACTTTGATGCCAGAGCTCTTGCTGATTGGAGACAATCCTTTCTGCTCTGGAGAAAGTGTCAACTTGAACATGGGTTACAGCAACTTCGAAGAAGCGACCTGGTACCTTGATGGAA
>JAHDEE010000022.1:39240-46390 GCA_020629005.1 Chitinophagales bacterium | reverse complement strand
AGTGCCCGGGGCAATAGCGATGAACTTGAAAGCATCGATTAGTTCTTTGCTTGTCACTTTGCTGGGTTGTTATTCAGCGCCTTTTCGGCTTAGATAGGCCTTCCATCCGTTGTTACGAAATTGTCTTGCTGCTGCCGACGGATTGCGTGCCTGGTAGATTCCCCGTCCAACGATCAGCAGGTCAGCACCTCGCTGCTGTATGGCTACCTCTGGAGTATTGTATTGCTGACCTAGTCCGTCTGTGCCGGAAAAGAGCTTGATTCCGGGCATGAATTGCAGGAGACTTGCATTCTCAAGTATTCGTGATTGAGCCACGGCACCTATGACGGAATTGTTGTAGTGCTTCACTATGTCGGCGGCATTTTCTACGTAGCTCTGAGAAGTCAGTGTGTCACTGGTAGACATCTCAGCTACAACCACAATGCCTGTCCTGGCCTCATCGATTACTTGTTCCAATGCGGCTATGGTGGAGCCGCCTGCAATCACGTGCGCCGTTATCATGTCTGCCCAGTCACTAATGGAGCACATGGCGGATCTAAATTGCTTTTGAACAGTGTAGCCTATATCACAAAATTTGCGATCTTCCATGAGCAGAAAGTTGTGTTTTGCGGCTACTCGTTTGAGCGCTTTGATTTGCATTAGACCCAGGGAGGGATAAATATCTGTATGCGTTTTTAGTGCGCAAATCTGTGGGCCTATTTGCTCAGCAAACTCTATCAGTTGTTTAACTGTTGAAAGGTCAGCCGAGGCGACTAAATTCGTTTCTTTCTCCACCATTATGCCCAACAGTCTCTTGGTAACCGGGTGGAGACTATCGGTAATTCTTTCCTTATAGGAAGGTAGATGCAGCGGCACCTGTTTTGCCTTTGTAATTGGAATTATCGGGGGCTTGTCTTTTGTTTCCTTGACATTCGAGATCTCACTTGCTGATTCAATTTTTGGCTGATCACTGACAGCTGTTAGGACATGCTCTTTTTCTATCGGATTCTGCATGTCCGAGATTTCTGCTGGTGTTTTGTCCTCTGTCAATTGAAGCGGGGCAGGGTTTTCGTAGATGAAGTGCATAATGTAATCGGCTTGCTCTTCAGTTAGCTTTCCCAATTCTTGCATAGTGCTTACCATCTCTTGCATGGTAAACAAGCAATTTACCTGCATCCCTGCTTTGCGCAATAGCTCACTGCCACCTTGCATTCTATCAACAATGCATACAACTTTGTGTACATCCAATCCTGCTTCCGTGAGATGTTCAATTGTGCTGAGCAAACTAGCTCCGCTAGTGACGGTATCTTCGATCAGTATGACTTTCTCTCCGAGGTGGTAGTCGCCCTCGATCATCCGACCTTTTCCATGCTTCTTTGGTTCCTTTCTGGCCATCACCAGAGGCAGATTGAACATCGCGCCTGCAGCACTGGCAAAGACTAAACCAGCGTACGGAACACCACAAACAAAATCGAATGGATCTTCCTTGATTTGGTCCCAAATTTTTATGCAAATTGCCTTAAAGACAGGGGTATGCGAAACGATCTTTCGCATATCAATATAGAAGGGGGAGATCATGCCGCTTTTAAGCTGAAACTCTCCAAATTGGATGATATCCAGCTCATAGAACTCCCGAATAATGTCTTTACGGGTCATATGTAGATGTTTGCGGCGGGCCTTAAGCTTAGTCAAATTTACTATCTGCAAAGGAATAAACTTACTTTTGCCTCAAGTTTTTTGGCTTTTGTTATGAAATCCGCGTTGTTTAGTAATTGTTAAAATATTGTATGTGAAAATGATCTGTTTTTTCTAAAACCAAGTTATGAGTATCGATATTAGTGCCAGATTTTCCGGACTAACTTTGTCTTCTTGTTTGTTCAATGCCTCTGGTCCAAGATGCACCAGCAGCGGCGAATTACTGGAATTGTACAATAGCAAGGCTGGAGCAGTGTTGAGCAAGAGTGCAACACCAGGTTTTCGAGTGGGCAATCCAAAACCTCGTTATTTTGAAAACCAGTTCGGAAGTCTAAATTCTATGGGTTTACCCAATGAAGGAATTGAAAGTTACATTTCGATTGCTGCTCAGCTGTCTAACAAAGCGTACATTGTTTCTATTGCCGGACTCAGTAAGAGTGACAATATGCAGATGCTGAGGCGGTTACAAAAGTCAGGCCAGGCTGTGGATGCGGTCGAGCTTAATCTGAGCTGTCCAAACGTTCCAGGCAAAGCTCAAATTGGATATGATTTCGATAGTACAAAAGCCTTGCTTGAGGAAGTCTTTCAAGTCTTCGACGGAAAATTAGGTGTCAAACTGCCACCGTATTTCGATATGATTCATTTTGAACAAATGGCGGCAATTCTTAAGGCATTTCCAATCGCATTCGTGACCTGTGTCAACAGCATCGGAAATGCCCTTATTGTTGATGCTGAATCGGAGTCGGTCGTAATTCGCCCGAAGTCCGGATTTGGGGGACTTGGTGGTGATTATCTGAAGCCAACAGGCCTTGCCAATGTTAGACAGTTTTACAAGCGACTGCCCGGTATTCCGGTCATTGGTGTTGGAGGAGTAAAAACAGGGCTTGATGCTTTTGAATATATATTGTGTGGGGCTACTGCGATTCAGGTTGGGAGTCAGTTGATGCGCGAAGGCATTGACTGTTTTGAAAGAATTGCTTTCGAGCTGAAAACATTGATGAAAACTAAGGGTTACAAAAAGCTGTCCCAATTCAGAGGGAAGCTGAAAGATGGCTAAATGTTAAGCAGCTGTGATGCCATTGTAAATAATGTGTTAAGCCATTGTTAAATGGCTTGCTGCGTATCATTAAGGCTTTGTAAACTGCTAGCCAGAGCTTAGCTTTGATCGTCGGTGTAGAAGCAGGGTGCAGGAGCGTGCAATAAGCGCAAATTTTTTCGAAGAGTTTTTGTACCAGAGCGAAAAGGGAACTCGGCTTTTGTGGTGAGATTTGCTCGGATGCTAATGCTTGGAATCGCCGGTTAGTTAATGATCTCAAAAAAAATAGAATGTTAGTTCAAACAGCTTTTAAGTCCCAGGCGTTAAACGATCTGGCGCCTCTGATCGATCCCAAAGAATTCTCAATTGTTGTACAACGGTTGAGATTTTTTTTTGAGCAAAAGGGTTTTCTGGAAGTACATACTCAAAACAGGTTGAGTATTATGGCTGCTTGCGAGGATCCTGATAATATTGCCACCTACGACTATGCTGGCAAGATTTGGCCACTGCCACAAACGGGTCAAATGTGGTTGGAGTATGAATTGCTCAGTAAGCCGGATGTCCCTGGTTATTTTTGCCTCAGTACCAGTTATCGCAATGAAGCAAATCCAATTCCCGGACGTCACAACATCATCTTCCCAATGTTCGAATTCGAGATGCATGGTGGCATGCAGGAGCTGATCAAAATGGAGGAGGAACTTCTTGAGCATCTAGGATTTGGCGACAGCGACAGTTTCATTCAAGGTGATTATGAAGTGATGGCAGAAGAGTATGATACCAGTCTTCTTGATCGTCATCACGAAGAACTGATCTGCAAAGATTTCGGTGCCGTCTTTTTTCTGAAGAATTTTCCAGAAAGAACCAGCCCTTTTTGGAACATGAAACGAGATGAACAGGATTCTCGAATCTCCAGGAAGGTGGACGTTCTTCTTCACGGAATAGAAACCATTGGTTCTGCAGAGAGAAGTTGTAATGCAATTGAGCAGAGAAATGCTTTCCACAGCATCGAGGAAGGCAAGTACGCGCAGAAACTTTTCGATTTGTTTGGAAAAGAAAGAGTAGAGGAGGAGCTGGAGCAATTCCTTGATATGGATTTCATACCTCGCTCCGGAGGAGGTATTGGTGTAACCCGACTAATTCGTGCAATGAAACTCTCGGGGCTTTTGGAGCAAGCCTAAACCTGACGAAAGTCGTTAACAACACAATAAGGAGCAGGGCTGCTTTCTCAGGAGAGAGGGCAGCCTTTTTTATTCACAGTATTCCAGTGTGTACAGTTTCCTATTGGTCATATCAAGTGCACAAAGATGGCCGAGTCCGTTGTAGGGGTGATATACGCAGCCATTGTCTATGTTGAGCACTTGCGAGTTCTTGTCGGCGATGTTTTCCTTGATTACATGTAGATAGGTGGGGGTGTGCCCATGTACAATTATTCGATCACCGAGTACCGCTTTGTCGATCGGAAAGTTGCGAATCCAGATCATGGCATTGGTATCGGAAAATGGGTCGTTGCATCGAAAATTAAAACCCGCATGTACCACAAGAAATTCATCTACCTCCAAGTAATAATGCAGCGACTTAAAGAAATCCAGGTATCGTCTGGGCACCTCAGATAGTACCTTTGCACCAAAGCTGTCCAAGGTCGCGTCTCCGCCATTCTTCAGCCAATGAGCAGTTTCTTCGGCTTGTCGAGGATTTTCGGAATTGAGCATTAATTGTTCGTGATTGCCCTTTAGGCACTGCACCGTATGCCCTCTTTTCATTAAAGTGAAGATATAATCCACTACTCCCTTGCTGTCAGGACCACGGTCTATATAGTCTCCCAAAAGAAAAAGCTGGTCGTCCAGGGTTAGTTTGACTTCTTCTTCGACCAGTTTCCTGAAGGTTTTGGCACAGCCGTGCATGTCCGTGATGGCAATCTTCCTCATGGTTGGTTTGATGTTATAAGTGGATTCGCTCTTGCAGATTATCAAAAATCAGACCTTAGATGCGCGCAAATATAAAATAATTGTAGCTGTGCAGCCCTGAAGATTGAAATTCGGCAAAGTAGTTGCCTAAATGTGTCGAAATCAGATTTTCAAGTACCAAATATGCTGGCTACTCAGTCTGATGATGGGCAAACAAAGCAATAGAAATTGTCTATCACAGTGATTCGTAGATACTTAGCTGATTTTACTTATTTTGCACGCAAATAAAAATTGAAAATAAAAACCGAAACATGGCATTATTTGATTTAGACGTTATCCAGCAGGTTTATGCTGGTCTTCCTGGTAAAATTAAAGCAGCAAGAGCGCTTTTGAACAGACCGCTCACGCTTACCGAGAAAATTCTATATAGTCACCTATCCGCAGATATGCCAGCGGCTGAAAACCAACGAGGTGAAGCCTACGTTGATTTCGCACCAGATCGGGTTGCAATGCAGGATGCTACAGCTCAAATGGCTTTGCTTCAATTCATGATGGCTGGCAAGAAGAAAGTAGCTGTTCCTTCTACAGTGCATTGCGATCACCTGATTCAAGCTAAAGAAGGAGCGGACTCGGATTTGAAGACGGCTATTGATACCAACAAGGAGGTGTATGACTTCCTGGCTTCCGTATCCAAGAAGTACGGAATTGGATTCTGGAAACCTGGCGCAGGTATTATTCACCAGGTAGTATTGGAAAACTATGCTTTCCCTGGGGGAATGATGATTGGTACTGATAGTCACACGGTAAATGCCGGTGGATTAGGCATGGTAGCAATTGGAGTAGGCGGAGCTGACGCTGTGGACGTGATGGCTGGCATGCCTTGGGAGCTGATGCAGCCAAAGTTGATTGGTGTCAAGCTTACAGGTAAAATGAACGGCTGGACTTCCTCGAAAGATGTCATTCTCAAGGTGGCAGGAATCGTATCTGCAAAAGGAGGTACCGGAGCAATTTTGGAATATTTCGGTCCTGGAGCTAAGAGCCTTTCTTGTACAGGAAAAGGCACCATTTGTAACATGGGAGCTGAGATCGGAGCAACCACTTCAATCTTTGGATATGATGAAAGCATGAGTCGCTACCTGAAAGCAACAGAAAGGGCAGATGTAGCTAAGGCTGCTGACAAAGTCGCTGAGCATCTTACAGGAGATGCGGAGGTTTACGATAATCCTGAAAAATACTTCGATCAGGTAATTGAAATTGACCTAAGCACCTTGGAGCCACATATCAATGGTCCTTACTCACCGGATCTTGCATGGCCCCTATCCAAGTTTGCTGCTGCTGCTAAAGAAAATGGATACCCGCTAAAGCTGGAGGTTGGATTGATTGGTTCTTGCACTAATTCTTCTTACGAAGACCTGGATCGTGCTGCTTCGCTAGCTCAGCAGGCCATCGACAAGAAGTTGGTGGCAAAATCAGAATTCACGATCACACCAGGTTCGGAGCAGGTACGTTTCACTGTTGAGCGGGACGGCCAGTTGGATAAATTCGCTCAAATGGGTGGAGTCGTGCTGGCAAATGCCTGTGGACCATGCATCGGACAGTGGGCACGTCATACTGACGATCCGGAGCGAGCCAATTCTATTATCACTTCCTTCAACAGAAACTTCTCGAAGCGAAATGATGGGAACCCTGCTACCAGATCTTTTGTAGCATCTCCTGAACTTGTAACCGCAATGGTGTTGGGTGGTTCATTGACCTTCAATCCAATGACTGATACTTTGGTTAATGCGGACGGTAAAGAGGTCAAGCTAGATCCTCCGAAGGGTGTGGAGCTGCCACCAAAGGGTTTTGATGTGAAGGACGCCGGTTATATTGCTCCTGCAAAAGACGGAAGCAATATTGAAATCAAAGTAGATCCCAATTCAAAGCGGTTGCAGTTGCTGACTCCTTTTGATGCCTGGGAAGGTTATGATATCTCTGGTCTCAAGCTGTTGATCAAAGCAAAGGGCAAGTGCACAACGGATCACATATCTATGGCTGGTCCCTGGTTGAAATTCCGTGGTCACCTTGACAATATTTCCAACAATATGCTTATTGGTGCAGTGAATTATTACAACGAGGAAACCAATACCATCAAGAGCCAGCTGACAGGCGAATATGGCCCGGTGCCTGAAACAGCCCGTTTCTACAAAGCAGCCGGAGTCGGAACCATCGTTGTCGGCGATGAGAACTATGGTGAAGGATCTTCCAGAGAGCATGCTGCAATGGAGCCTCGGCACTTGGGTGTGAAGGTGGTTTTGGTAAAATCTTTCGCCCGTATCCACGAGACTAACCTCAAGAAGCAGGGTGTTTTGGGTCTGACCTTCGATGACAAAAGCGATTACGACAAGATTCAAGAGGATGATACTTTCGATGTACTAATGGGCGGATTTGCTCCAGGTACCAAAGTGAAGATTATCGTGACGCACAAAGATGGTTCGAAGGACGAGATTCTTGCGAATCATACCTACAACGACAATCAGATCGACTGGATGAAAGC
>JAHDEE010000022.1:0-39140 GCA_020629005.1 Chitinophagales bacterium | reverse complement strand
TTGTGAAATCCGGAGAAGTCTTCGCGGGCGCAAAAGTACATGTACTGGTGCTCATCAGGGCGGATAGCAGCTTTGATCGCACTCTTTGAGGGAATGCAGATGGGACCAGGAGGAAAGCCCTCATACATGTATGTGTTGTAGGGAGAGTCATACTCGAGGTGCTTCAGCAAAATACGCCTCAAGGCAAAGTTGCCCATTGCAAACTTCACGGTGGGGTCTGCTTCCAGTTTCCAACCTTTCTTGTAGCGATTCAGGTATACTCCCGCAATGGTTTTCATTTCAGAGACCTGGTTTGTTTCGGACTCAATGATAGAGGCAAGAATCATTGCTTCATATTGATCAATTCCATTTTTTTCGAGCAGTGCTTTGCGTTCTTGATTCCAAAAGCTGTCGTACTCTTTTTTCATTCTCTTGATGAATCCCCTGGCATCTGTGCTCCAACGGAATCTGTAGGTATCCGGTACAATTAGTGTGCTGATAGAGACGGAATCAAATCCAAGTGAGTCGATGAAAGTCGGGTTAGAGAGCAGTTGCATGATTTCTGTTGAATCTGCTTCGATTTGCTTGCTCACCGCTCCGGCAACGCGCTCAAGGTTTCTTTGGCTGATTATGGTTACATCAGCAGGTAGGCTGTTTCCGGATCTGAAGATACGGACTAGTTCCCGGTTGTTTAACCCTGAAGGGATCTCATACTTACCCGGGTAGATATGCTTTTTCAGGTTCATTTTGGAGGCGGTCCAGGCAAAGGAAGCCGGATCAATCAGCACAGAATCTTTTGTCAGTGCTTGTCGTATGTCTTCCAAATCAGATCCTGAACGTAGATAGACGATATGTGAATTTCCCTCCTTAGGCGTTCGAACGTTGGGAACGTTGATTTGTTGATTGAGGTACCAGGCGGCGGCGGCTGCCAGCAAACCCAAGGGAATCAACAGAATTCCCAGTACTTTGAAGAGTTTTTTCACTTTGCTCATGCGGCCATAAATTTAGAGATAATCTACAAGAAAC
Organism: Chitinophagales bacterium; assembly: GCA_020629005.1. Lineage (GTDB taxonomy): Bacteria > Bacteroidota > Bacteroidia > Chitinophagales > UBA2359 > JAHDDV01. Next base: position 38,135 of record JAHDEE010000022.1, on the reverse strand, counting down.
AATGGCAGCATTCTTGCAATAAATTGCGGTACATTTGCGCAAACATCTGCTTATGAAGAGGTTATTTGGATTAGTTATTATATGCACCTTGTTTATGACGGTCAGTCCTGCCGGTGAAGGCACACTTAAGTTTGGCTTGCTGAAGTATAAGGGTGGTGGCGATTGGTATGCAAATCCGACAGCTTTGCCCAATCTTGCAGAGTTTTGCAATAAGGAGCTGGATATGAACATAGACACAAATCCTGTTGAAGTGGAGGTTGGCAGTCCGGGAATATTTAATCTTCCCTTTGTCCATATGACTGGCCACGGCAATGTCGTTTTTTCAGAGCAGGAGGCGGAGAATCTTCGCAATTACCTGATGGCAGGAGGATTCCTGCACATCGATGATAATTATGGGATGGATCCGTTTGTAAGGACGGCAATGAAAAAGGTTTTTCCGGCTTTGGATTTTGTGGAGCTGCCGCATAGTCACGAGATTTATCATCAGAACTTCAAGTTTGCGCAAGGGCTTCCAAAAATTCATGAGCACGATAATAAACCGCCACAGGGTTTTGCTTTGATACACAATGGCAGGGTGGTGTGCTTTTATACTTATGAGTGCGATTTGGGTGACGGCTGGGAAGATCCCTCGGTACACAATGATCCGGCAACTGTGCGTCGCCAGGCACTACAGATGGGAGCCAATGTTGTGCAGTTTGCGTTTGAGCAATAGCCGCTCGTTTATCTTTTTATTCTTATTGTACTATTCCGTCTCGCAGTCATTCTGATTATGTGACCTGGGAGTCTCTATCCTGTTAACAATGCTGCAAGAAGCCGTGCTCGTTTGAGACTGGTTGGTGATGGGGGGGAGGCAGCAGCTAAATAGCCCCGGGCGACGAGGAAATGGGGGCCCTGGCTGCCGTGGCGAATGGCTGCCAATGCTAGCTCGACGATAGGAGAGATAGCAGTGGCAGACCATGAGCAGGCAGGCGGGGCCTCCATTGGAACAAAGCACGGGAAGGCACTGTCCCGATGGTGACCGTATCGCTCCTAATCCTTTTATAAATTAAATAAACCCACGTATTAGGCTATGGGTAATAGGCTCGATGCTGCCTACTTGCTGACAGGTGGTTTTGGCTAGATAGCTTTATCTTGTTGATCCATTTTAAAACGGATTGCCTTCCATATGAAAAAAATGACAGTAGCGCTGCTTCTTTTGGCGCTGGTATGTTCGGTGCATGCCCAGGATACCCTGAAGATGATGACTTATAATGTACTTAATTATCCGCAGGCTGGAGATACTCGAGATGTGGACTTCCGAGTAATTATGGAAGAGGTGCAACCGGATATATTGATCGCGCAGGAAGTGGCTAGTTTGGCTGGTGCAGATATGCTTTTAAATAATGCACTCAATGTAGGTGGTGTAAACAGTTACAATCGCGCTCCTTTGATGAACGATAACGGAGGCTGGTTTGGAAACATGTTGTATTATAATTCTACCAAGTTGGTGTTGAAGGCTCAAACCGATATTTATGTTTATCCCCGAGACATAACCCACTATGAGTTATACTATAACGATCCGCAATTGGCTTGTCATGAGGATACGATGTTTTTGAATGTGTTTTCTTGTCATTTGAAGGCTTCCCAGGGTGCCACAAATGCGGAGGCTAGAGCCGATGCGGTGGATGTCTTGTATGCCTATATGGATGGATTGCCAAATTTGGAAAATGTGCTGGTTGGGGGCGACTTTAATTTTTACAGTGATAACTCGACAGGGGAGGAGCCTGGCTATCATGCGCTAATTGATCCGGGTAACTCGCAGGTGCTGCAGGACGTAGTGCCTGGTTGGTTGCGGAAGAATTATGCTTACCGAGACGTTTTTACTCAGTCTACCAGATCTGATGATTATCCTGGCTCCTGGGGTGGCAGTCCGGGGGGGATTGATGATCGTTTCGATATGATATTCTTTGCGGATGAAATTATGAGTGGCACAGGTGAGGTGAGTTTGCTTAGTGGCAGCTACGAGGTATATGGCAATGATGGATTGCATTATGATAAAGCTTTGATTGATCCATCGGTCAGTGTGCCTGGAGGAGGCTTGAATGCTGAGGTTTCTGATGCGGTTGCCAATGCCTTATTTGAAATGAGCGATCATTTTCCTGTGCTCGCAGAATTGGTAATAGATCCGGTGGGTTCTTGTGACTTGCGTCTTGAGGTGCGGGCTTTGATGGAAGCTGTTTATGATGGTGCCGGGGGCATGCAGGCGGAGCTGAATGAACTAAGTTTGCTGCCCGGAACACAGGTGTTTTCCGGAGCTCCGTGGAACTATGCAGGAACAGAAAGCTATCCAGTTAGTGCGGGAGATCCTTTAGTAGACTGGGTCTTGATCGAGTTGTATGCGGAAGCTGATACTAGTTTGGTAGCACAGCAAGCCGCGATGCTGCTGGAGGATGGCAGTGTGGTAAACGCCAATGCTACGCATACAATTGAGTTTGAGTCCTTGCCTGGTGCCAACTATTTCGTGGCGCTAAGAAGTAGAAATCACTTGCCGGTGATTAGTAGATTGCCTCAGCCATTGGGAGGGGGATTGTTGATGTATGACTTCACGTTAGCTGACCAAACGATGGGTAGCATTGCTAAGCAGGCCGGAGCAGATTTTGTGATTCCTGCAGGGGATTTTACGGCCAATGGTGTGATTGAATTTGGAGATTACGGTCTGTATATGGTAAATCCTTCAGCGATCTACACTTATCTCAATGCCGATGTGGATATGGATGGCCTGGTGACTGTTGCTGATTACAATTGGTACAAGCTCAACTGGACGCTGATGTCGGTGCCTAAGGTTCGATATTAGGAGCCAAGGCGATGATTACATTGAAGACATAAAAACGCAAGAGGGGCCAAATGAGGCCCCTCTGTTGTTTGTAGATATTTCATTTGAGTGGGAAAGCACCTAACTGACATAGAAGTCGAGCACCCAGCCCCGCATACCGCCATGCTCTACAAGACACCAGCCAGTTAGTTTTCCATCTAGCTTGATGGCATTGTCCATGGTATGTTCAAGCACGCGTAGATTGGTTTTTGCAGGAATTCTTTCCGGCAACTGAGGAGCGGCCATCTTAGGTTCGGTACGTACCGCAATGCTTCCACCGGAAATAATTGATCTCATTCCTGGGGGTATTGCGCGTGGTTTGCTGCTTGGCGCAGGAATAGGATCGGGTTTAGGAGGAGGTATGTGATCGATACGTTGCGATGGTATAGGATCTACCGGAGCCGGACGTTCTCTTGGTGTCGGAGTTGGCTCAGGATCGGGGCCGTATTCTACATAGCCTTCCGGGGCTTGCTGTGGACCGTATTCCGGCTGGTTTGCTTCGGCGATGGCCTTTTCCTCTTTCAGTCGTTCAATCTCCGCCTGAAGCTGTTCAAAAACAGTTGGCTCCGCTGTTTCTTCATTTGGATCTTCCTCGTTCTGTTTTCTTGCTTCCTGTAGTTTCTCACGGAATACGTCAAAGAGTCCTTTTCCGGAGTCTTTGGTTTCCTCTCTTTTCTCTCTGGAATTGGCCAGGTTTTCTCGGATTCGGTCAAACAAGTTTGAAGGGGCTGTCTTTTCTTCGGGATTATCGTGATTGTCCTTTTGAACCTTATCGACAGCATTTTTCAGCAAGTCAAAGAAGTTATTCTTTCCCATCTCTAGTTTTGATTTGTTTGTGATAGAATATAATTAGAAAACCCATGCGGAAAGCTGGAGGTTTGCTAAGTGTTGGAATCGCAAGCAATTTAAGGATTTTTTTGCAAGCCCGGTTCAGATATACATAGTTCGGAATATGGGCAAATAGGTCAAAAGATCTCTTAGCGTCGAACTTCTTCAAGCTCTGAGAACCGGTTGAGACCCGAGACAAAGTGCTTCCATACGATGCTACCCTCGTAATATCCTGCAAGATTCCGAGATCTGCTGGTCAGCTGTTTGCGTTGCCGATTGATCTTTCTTCGCTTGCTTACAAGTTTGGGTATAGCCCCAAAGAAGCTAAAGTGGGCTTTCGCTATGGCCTTAAAAGTGCGGCTATCGCCGGAAAATAAGGCCCGATAGGCTGCCAACACATCCATACTGTAGCGAATTGGAAGCATAAAGAGCAGCTGCCATGCAGTATAATTCTTGAAGAGCATGGACAGGTTGTTGCGGAAGTTTAGGTAGGTTTTGCGTGGATTCGCTTTATTGAGCGTGCCTCCTCCAACGTGGTATACTACTGATTCCGGCCGGTACACTATTCGGTATCCAAGATTCTTGATTCGCCAGCAAAGGTCAATTTCTTCCATGTGTGCAAAGAAGTCAGCATCTAATCCTCCTAGCTCGTGGTAGCGTTCAGATCGTATACACATAGCGGCTCCGCTGGCCCAAAAGATATCTACTGAGTCATCATATTGGCCCTGGTCTGGCTCGCAGTGCTCAAAAATGCGCCCCCGGCAGAATGGGTAACCGAATTGATCCAGGAATCCTCCAGCGGCTCCAGCGTATTCGAAATGATCGGGTTGATCAAAAGCTAGCAGCTTGGGTTGTGCTGCTGCGATCTGAGGATCCGATTCCATCGCAGATACCAGGGGTTGTATCCAGTTCGGATCTACTTTTACATCGGAATTGAGCAGAATATAGAGGGGGGAATCAACATGCTTTAGCGCCTCATTGTAGCCTCCTGCGAAACCGTAATTTTCCTTATTGATGATGATTTCAACTTCTGGAAATTCGCTTTCCAACACAGCAAGCGACTCATCCGTAGAGCCATTGTCAGCGACGATGATTCTTTTGTTTTCGTAATTGCTGGCCAAAACAGAAGGAAGAAATTTTCTGAGATAGTCAACTCCATTCCAGTTCAATATCACCACGGCAACCTCAGGAGGACTCATGACTCGAATCTTTTAACTCAATAACGCTTCGACCTGCAGGAAGTTCTTTTTTCCAGCGTCGGTGCGACCATAGCCAATTATGCGGCTGCTTAACGATCTGCTGTTCCAGCTTTTTCATAAAAAGGGCCGTCAATTCGCCTTCTTGCAGCTGCTCATGTTTTTGAGAAACCAAAGATATTCCAAATTCATAAAAGCCTCGGCTGGTTCGTTGTATATCGATATAATAAACAGGCAGCTGCCGTGCTCGGGCATGCTTTTCCGGCCCATGCAAGCAGGCGGTATCCTGATTTAGAAAGCGGATCCAGTAACTCTTGCTGGCATTTGAAGGACTTTGGTCCGCCACCATGATGTAGACGGTGGGTGCTGTCTGTGACCGGGCAAAGCACTCAACGGTATCTGCCATAGACACCAGTTCCATGCGAAATCTTGCACGGTGTTCGCGTAGGTATCGATCGATGTATTTGTTGACCAGCGGCTTGTAAAAGCCGTAGGGGTGATGCGGGAATTGTAAGCCGCCGCAAATGGTTCCCCATTCCCAGTTTGTGAAATGTCCTGCTACTGCGATGAAGCTTTGGCCAGAATCATGCAGTTGTTGCATTAGCTCCGCATTGTGAAATCGGTATCTACGCAGTATTTCCTCTCTGCTGAGTGAGAATCCCTTGATGGCTTCCAGACTGATATCGCATAGATTGCGATAAAACTTCTTCTTGATTTCCCCCAATTGCTCAGCAGACTTTTCGGGAAAGCTGCGCTTGAGATTGCCCTCAATGACTGCTGACCGATAGCCTATGATCGAGCCCATCAATGTCGCCAGCAAATCTGACAATCGATACAATAAAGAAAAAGGAAGCAGGGCAAAGAAGCCCACAGTCAAACGAAAAAAGCAATACTGAATGTACTTCATCTAGAAGTTTCTCACCTTGGTGCCAAAGTGCTCTTTGATTTTGGTTTGGTCCAAATCCTTAAATCCGCTTTGCTCCTTAAATCCTTTGAAGATGGTGAACTCCCATCGGTCGTCCTTAGCCTCTCCATAAACATCGGAATGCAAAAGCAGGAAGTCGTTGCCGGCCATTTCAGGATTGTAAAATATGAACTTCACATCGTTTTGCCCTGTAGGTACTGAGTAGTAATGCCAAATCTCGTAGGGATAGGCTCCCGGTTCCATTGCTGAGTCGATTAGATTATTGGGAGCACCGTATTTCAAGTAGGCAATACCCCGATCTGATTCGAAACCTTTTTTGAGGGCCGTTGAGTAGTTTTCATCCACCCACTTTACTTGTTTTGCATACTTGTCAAATTCGGCCTTTGGATTTGCCGGATTGCGAAGCACCCAGAAGTTGTGTAGAAATTGTCGCTGCATTTCATCTCGTTCCAAAGAATGCTGACTCAGCAAATTGTCGATATAATCAACTTCACTATCTTCCGCGATTGGAAGAGCGGAAGCCAGGTGGTACTCGACTTCCACTGCGTCAAACTCGTTGGTGAATGAGCCAAGCAATTCCACGCTCTTTATTTGGTCCAGCGCAACACTTTCGAAGAATTTGCTTCGCTGGAAAAATTCCTGCTTGTGAGCGAGCAACTTGTTCATCTTGCTTCTCACCTCAATGTTGAGCATAAAGTTGCCAGAAGGAAGATCAGTGATGTCAAACTCTCCAAAAACTACATTCACTTCCGAAGGGCTTTGTTTTTTGAACTTGCGCAGATTGGCAACCGGCTCAAGCGACTTGTAGGCAGAAATAAAGTAGGAAACTAAAAACTCCTGATTGCCCAGGCCAGAAAGTGTATTGTAGATTTCCGAGTAGAAAATTAGTCTATTGGCGCTGGTAGGGTAGTAGTTGAGCACATAGGGATACATGTCAATTCCGTTTCTGCTGTACTCATTTTCTTCACCGGTTTCCGCATAGTGTTCCATCAGTGTAATGTCCGAAAAAGAGATGTCATCACCTGCTGACTTTACTTCGATGGACTCTTTGATTTCAGCGACATTTTCCTCCTTATTAAGGTCTTTAAGCTTCACCTCCAAATCATAGTTTCCTTCTTTCAGTGAGAAGCGCTTCATATCAATGAGATTGAATGTTAACTCCTCTTCGTTTGTTGCTTCTTTGCTGTTCAAAACAAACTTGTCAAAGGCAGCCACCTGCTCTCCCTGTTGGAATAATATACTGATCTCCACACTTGCTTGCAGATTTCCACTACTGTTGCTCACAAACTCGACTCCCGAACCAGGCACGAGCAGGTAAGTCTCCACATATGCACCTTGTCCTGGAATGTGAAAAATCCCATAGTCGAGTTCTGCTTTCATCCCAGCCAGACAGGTCATTTGGGCGAAAAGCAGAAGAAACAGGGTGGACGCAAAGAGATTTCTCATGGTAAATGTCTTTATCTTGATTAAATTTGCATTTAGTGCCTTAGCAAGTTAAGTCTAATGATCCCAAATTGATGCAAGACAAAAGTAAAAATAGCGTAAAAAAACCAGTATTGATAGAATTGCAGTACTTCGGTCCGGTCCAGTACTTTGCCAGGCTTTTATTTCATGAAAAGGTCATCTTCGAACGCTACGAACACTACCAAAAGGCCACCTGGAGAAATCGCTGTCAAATTGCTATGCCTGATGGTCCGCTTACCTTGAGTATTCATTTGAAAGACGGTAGAGATCAGCGTCGGAGCATCACGGAAGTGAAAATTTGTGATACCCACAAATGGCGCCAGGCTCATTGGATGAGTTTGTGTACAGCTTACCGCAGTTCGCCTTACTTTGAGTATTACGAAGATCAACTGGCACCTTTGTTTCAAAATCCCCATGAGCGTCTTTGGGATTTCAGCTTCCAGGCATTCGAACTAACCTTGAAACTACTAAAGGTTGATTTAGATATATCTTTTACGGATCGATTTGTGAAGGATCACGGTGACTCAGTGGTCGACCTTCGATCTGCTATATTACCAAATGCCAGGAAATCGAGACCAGATCTAATTTACCAGGCTCCCTCTTACCAGCAGGTTTTTGAGCCGAAGATTGGTTTCCTACCCAACCTCAGTGTGCTTGATCTCTTGTTTTCGACAGGACCCAATGCCGCTGATGTTTTACGATCAGCAATGCTACAGTTAGAATCATGAGCTGAAGGAATGAAATTAATCGCGGAAAGTGGATCGACGAAAACGGACTGGGTACTCCTTGGTATCAACGGTCGGGAAGAATTTCGTTGCCAAACCAATGGAATGAATCCCTTTTACCGCAGCATGGAAAGCATGGTCTCTGAACTCGAACAGCATCATGCAATCACAAAAATACGTTCCTGGGTGGAGCAAATTCACTTCTTTGGCAGCGGCTGTTCCCAGTTGGCGCAACAAGAGACGATCAAGTCTGCCTTGTCGCAGGTTTTTAAAAATGCCGTGGCAAATGTATCACATGATGTCAATGCAGCGGGCCTGGCTTGCCTTGGCACCCGGCAAGGCTATGTAGGCATCCTTGGAACCGGATCGGTACTGGGCTATTTCGAAGAGGGAGACTGCAAAAAAATAATTGGAGGCTACGGCTACTCTCTTGGGGATGAAGCCGGAGGCTGCTGGTTTGGTACACAGGTATTGAGGGCTCATGTATATGGATTGCTTCCCAAAGAGCTGGAAAGCGATTTTGTGGCGACTTACCCATTGTCTCGTGCTGAAATATTAAATAGACTTTACAAGCAGGAGATGGCTAATACCTGGCTGGCGGGATTCGCACGTTTTCTCAGTAAACACCGCGAACACAGCTTTGTACAAAGGACTTTGGACAAGGGCTTTACTACCTTCATCGATACCCATCTCGCGGCAGTGAAGCAGGGCAATGAGGTTCACTTTGTTGGCTCCATTGCTGTGCACTTTGAACGGGAACTTCAAAAGGCGCTGCTAGCGAAAGATTATGTGCCGGGAAAAATTCTGACAGCGCCGATTGAGGGGCTGGTTTCGTATTTCGGAAAAGCATAGTAGCCCCTGTGCTCTTTTGGTACTAAAAACATACTACTAGAAACCAACTACTAAAAACCAACTACTAGAAACCAACTACTAGAAACTGCATCAAAAATTTGGAGCAAAACGCCGCTCGTTCTTGTACCTGCAGTCCCGCTGTTCGTTGCAATGCAACTACCACCAAGGGGCTTCGCTGCAGCACTTTCGCTGTCTCTTTGGGAGCCAGCGCCAGCGCAGCGCTCAGTCCCCTTGCTGGCAGCTGCATTTCCACTGCCATCGGGGCTATTTTGCCACGGTAGTCTGTACAGCAGCAAGAACAACCTCGAATTTGCAGTGGTCAGGAGTGATTAGAGCAAGTCGTCATCTTGTCGAGGATCTGGGCTGCTTAGACCATTGTCATAATGGATCCAGGTACCCGCACCAGAACCAGTTGTGAAATTGGTCCGTTGCTTTGCTCCTTCCGTAGCCAGTACTTCCGTTTCCTGAAGCTCTTCTGACTCGAATTTGTCTAAAAGTGAATCTTTCATTGTGGTAGAATTTATGTGATAAAATAGCCAACTTCACAAAGGCAAAGTTTGGCATTAAAATCATTGACTACTCAATATGGTTTGGAAGATGATCTTCCTGGAAGTCGCCATTGTCGTTTACCAGCATGGTTTCACCTTGTGCACCTTGCTCGTAGGTGAAGGTAGTGGCCTTAGCACCGACTACTTCACATTGCTTCTCCTCCTCTAGCTCTTCCTGATTGAACTTGTCAAAAAGTGAGTCATTCATTGTTTACGGTTTGATGATTAGGGAATCAAGAGAAAAGGGATTGGTCCTTTTGATCCTGGTTTGTCAGGGCCAATAAAGACCAATCCCCACTCACGCGCTATTCACTATCAGTGAATAGCGTCGTCTATGCAATCAGACCAGGTATTGTCTTGATCATCTTGGCCATTGGTAACACCATCGTCTCCGACGTCGATGCACCAAGTAACTTCCTTACCGCCGAAAGTTTGCTCAACAGCCGCCTGTTGCAGACGGCTCTCTTCAAACTTTTCTAAAAGTGAATCTTTCATGATAGAAAATTAATGTGTTAAATAATGGGTTTTCCTAACTGCTAGTCGATCAAGTCATCGACACAGTCGGCGTGCCATGCACCGCCATCAGCGTTCCAGGAAGTTCTACCAGAATCCATACCGATGTAGCAAATGGTGGTAGCACCACCTTCTACTTGTTGTACTTCAGTCTTGGTAATTTCACATTCCTGAAATGCTTCAAATAATGAATCTTTCATTGTAAAACATTGTAGTTAAGTAATTCCCTCTCGTACAGGGTTGATGTCTTCTCGCGGCCACGATTTTTGTTTTGATAGTTTCGGCTCCAGGTCAAGCGGGCTTTAAACTGGATTCGGTTTGCCGTCTCCATTCATTTGCTGCTGGATCGAAGGAACAGGGATGAGCCATCTTGTATCCTTCTTCCCCTGGGATGAGTTCACTGACTGTGTGGCACATGTTTCTAAACTGGCAGGACTTGCATGGCTGTACCTCCGTCTTTAATATCCGCTGCTGTTGAAGAAAATCATCTTGCTCGAGCAGACGGCTTAATGTTTCCGTATCCTGAATCATGCCGAAGCTTTTGGAATGTGCTGGATGATTCATCAGTCTACCGGTAATGTCAATAGCAATTTTTCCATTCAAGCCAGTGTTGAATTTCAGTGATTCGGTATAGTGGTTCAGGGAAGTGAGAAAGCCACTCTTGCCCACCCTTTCTACATACTTTCCGGGTTCCATCGGGAAAGTGTAATGCGTGATTTTGTTGTCGGACTCTTGAACCGGGGAATTGAAAATGCCATAGTTGGAGATGCGTCCATGTGTTTCTGACAGTTCATTGAGGGCTTCCTTATGCTGTTTGTAGGATTGCCAATTCATCAGAATTTCGAAACGTCTGAACCTTGACTGGGAGAATTGCACTAGTGTTTTATCCAGCTGCGCTACATCTACCTGATTGAAGAATCGAAACTGAACCAGTTCACAGCACTGTTCTTCGAGAAGCTTCAAACAATGAATAAGATCGAAGGAGGCAGAAGAGAAATCGTATTCGACTATACCGGCAGCAAGTGGAAAAGGAGTTTTCCATTGTAGATCAATCGCAGGGAATCGCTCGGGTTCGGAAGTCAGGAATCCATATTCCATCTCGACTAGCTTCCCAAAGTATGCCAGGATACCACGTTCCAGATGCGGGTATTGCTGTTCGATTAGATCCCGGATTTTATGCTGATTTGACTTATTGAGAATCGGGATCAACTCGTTTGGAACTGCAAGAAATGCTCCACGCTGACTATCAATGATGATACCTTCTTTGGCACCCTTTACGCAGAAGCAGCAGGCAAAGAGGCTGAAGTACTTATTTTGATCCATTGTCTTGGATAGTTGTACACGAGGCAGGTTTGGTGCTAATCCTAACCGCAAAGTGCTTGGTGTTATGAAATTGGCTTTTAGAGTCAGTTGCCTTGCGTTTGAAGAATTCTGGTGTGCTGAGGTAATAGAGATGCACTGGCAACTGTTCTTTGTGCTCTTGCAAGTGTTCCAGGAATTTTTTAGCCATAATGTTTGTCTTAGAGTTTCTTAGCCTATTTGCTGGCCGTTGATTTGAGGTGCGGCTGTATCTTTGATCAGACTCAAAGCCACCTGCTCTTCCAGATAATAATTGCAAGGGCCTGAGACCATTCCAAACTGTCCCACTGGATTGACTTCCAGGAATACATAGCGTCCGTCTACAGCTCTAATGATATCTATGGAGCCTGTGTTGAGGCCTATATCATTCATCAGTTTTACTAGAGACGCTTCGATCTTTTCCGGCAGTTTATAAGGGACATTTCTGTTGCTTTTTTTTGTGTTGTATCTCCGAAAATCAACCGTTGTCTGCTGGTCGAGCTGTGAAAATATGGCCATGGGGTAGCATCGATTATCAAGAAAGAAAATGCGAAGCTCATAGGCTTTCTCGATCTGTTCCTGAAATAGGGAGACAAAGAACTGTTCGGGTATTGCGGCAAGTCTTTTTTTGTCCAATGCCTCGGTATAGCTTAGGAAAACAGACTGCTTCTTTGGCTGCACATGTATGGGATCTACCAATGGCTTTGTGATCACTGATCCGTGCTCTTTGATAAATGTTAGCAAGTCAGATTTACGCGAGGTGATCAGCGTAGCCGGAATTTGTAGTCCAGTTGATCTGGCCTTCATCAGTATATCGGTTTTTTCTACATTCATCTGGAAGAAGTCACCCAGAACCGGCAGATTTAGCATTCTAAAGAGACTTCTCTTGGCCTCTCGCGATTCTTTTTGCAAGTGCCTTTGGACCTGGCTTTCTGCTCCCTTGTCTTCGTATTTGAAGTCAGTGCAGGCAGATGATGGGGAGTCCCTGCGAATCCATAGACGATTCACTTTAGCCTGCAAAACATCTACTCCGTCGACTATCAATGAATGTTCAGTAGAGTGATCAGTTAGTTTTAGGCTGACCTGGCAGTTTTCCGAACCGAAAGCTTCACCGTTAACTCTTGTAACGGTTGCCCCATGAAAGTGCAGCCAGTCCATCACTTTATTGGTCGTAAGGTCGGTGTCCTGAGAGAATATGAAAGTGTTCATTCAGTTCTGCTTTTAGTTGTTAATTACACTGTAGAGTTTTTCGAATACCCGATGAAAGATTCTCTTGTCTTCGGTGATGATAATGGCGGTTCCTTTCATTTGTTGTCGGAAAGGAAGCTCTCGTCCATAGCTACTTATAAGATTTTGTGGGAGGTTTAACTCTAACTGGTAGGCAAACTCACCTTCACCGATCATGTTTGGAATAAGAGAAATTTTATCTACCTGTGTAGGAATGCTGCCGTATTCCTGGTAAGGGAAGGCATCCAGGCGAATACTGGCAGTAGAGCCCTTCTTCACTTTTCCGGCTCCAGCTACAGGTAGCTCGCAACGAGCTATGATTTCCCCGCTTTCTTGTGTGGGTACAATTTTGAAAATCTCTTCTCCTGATTTGATATATTGATTCCTGGACCATACTTGAGAGAAAGAAATTTGGCCATCAGCTGGGGATTTGAATAAGTATTTTTCTTCCCATTGTTTTACGTCTCCACGAATGCGATCAATCTGTTGTTGTATTTTGAGCATTTGCGTTGACTCTTCCAGCTGATAATCGTTTTCTACCGAGGAAATCTGTGTTTGAATTTGCTCCTTCTTGACCTCATTGTTGATCCGGCTGGTTTTGAAGTTGGATATCTGTTGTTGTTGCTGCAAGAGCTGCGAGTGGATTCGCTCTAGCTCCACTTCACTCACAATTTGATCTTGCTTGAGTTCTAGGTTTCTCTGGTAGTTCTTTTCAGTCAATGCCAGCTCGTTTCTGAATAAATCTTCTTGAGACTTTAGGTATTCATTCATTCTTTCTATGCTGAGCAGTTCCTCTTCAAGGGAATTGATTTTTTGTGGGCTTGTTGTTTTGCTTTGGAAGTGTTGGAAACTCTCTATTGCTTGTATCAATGCAACGTATTCGGTATTGAGCACTCCAAGGCTTAGTGATCTCGGTAGTTTGGCAGCAGCATAGTTTTTGGGTCCCAGCTTGTCGAACTCGTTCAGCATAGTCCTTATATCATCGTAGCTTGCGCCGCTGTTGACGATGCCAATTAGTTCTCCTTCCTTCAGCATTTGTTGATCTTTCACAAGGAGCTCGGAAAGCTCACCAGAGCTTGCAGCTACGACGGATACAGGTGGCAGCACAGTAGTGATCGTAACAGCAGCTGTGTTCGTATCCGGGTATTTGATAATCCAGGAAAGCAAGAGAAACAGACCAACAAAGAGCAGGACTACTGTGATGCCCCATTTGAGCATCCAGCCTGGGGGATGGCCCAATAGTTCCTGTATCTCATCGTGCTGGTTCAGCTCGATTTCTTCCGGATCTTCTATGTAGATTCTTTCTGGCATTTACTGTCCCAATTCGAGTTGATTCTTTACCAGGGTGTAATACTTCCCTTTCAGTGCAACCAGTTCCTGGTGCGTGCCTAGCTCGGCAATGTTTCCATCATCCAGTACAATGATCTGGTCAGCACTTTTTACTGTGCTTAGTCGGTGAGCAACCACAATCACAGTTCGTCCCTGGAAGAACTGCTCAAGATTTTCCATGATGATCTTCTCGTTGTTTGCATCAAGAGCATTGGTTGCCTCATCGAAAAACAGGATTTCCGGGTCTTTATAGACAGCTCTTGCGATGAGCATTCTTTGCTTTTGCCCTTGACTTAATCCCTTTCCCTTGGCTCCAATGATTGTGTTATATCGTTGAGGAAGCTGTTCAATATGCTCCTGGATGTTTGCCGTTTTGACCGCTTTAAGTAGTTTGCTTCTGTCCACAATGTCATCTGACTCCGCGATATTGTTGGCGATAGTATCTGAGAAAATATATCCATCCTGTAGTACTGCTCCACAGTTGGCTCGCCAAACCTTTTGCTGAATCTGGTCCAGGCTGATGTCTCCGATATTGATCTTGCCACTAGTTGGAGGATAGAAGCCCAATAACAGCTTTATCAGCGTGGTTTTACCGCTGCCGCTGGAACCAACAATGGCTGTGACTTTTCCTCTAGGAATGCTCAGGTTTATTTTCTTCAGTACAGTTGGGGAAATCGGACTGTACTTGAAGTGCAGATCTTGCAGTACTATGTCTTCTTTTGGGATGAATTCGTTGGTGGTCTCAACACTTTGATGCTCCGATTCCTGATTGTGTATTTCGTTGAGGCGCTCCAGACTGATCTTGGCATCTTGCGCTCTTCTGATGAAGCCAATCAATTGGTTTAGCGGCCCATTGACTTGACCTACAATGTACTGGACTGCGATCATCATCCCAAGGGTCATTTCACCTTTGATTACGGCAGTGGCAACGACAAAAGAGATACAGATATCTTTGAATTGATTGATGAACGAGGCGCCTGCGTCCTGGTACTGAGTAATGGCGAGTGATCGTATTTGCGTTTTGAAAAGGCGCGCCTGAATGTTGGCCCAATTCCAGCGCCGTTTGTATTCGCTGTTTTGCAACTTTATCTCCGGCATGCCCTGAATGATCTCGATCAAGCTGTCTTGATTCTCAGATAGTTGCTGAAAGGCCAGGTAATCTACTTCCTTTCGCTTTTTGAGAAACAGAATTACCCATAGAATATATAGAATGGCGCCAACTGCAAAGATTGTGAAGACCAAAGGGTTGTACAGGAACAGTACCAGACTGAAAACCAGCAGACTAAAACTGGAGAAAAGGACTTGCAAAGTAGTGCCGGTGAGAAAGGATTCGATACGCTTATGGTCACCAATTCGTTGCAGTAGATCGCCTATGTTTTTGGCGTCAAAGAAGCCTAATGGTAGTTTCATTAGCTTCTGCAGGAAGTCCGAAATGAGGGCAATGTTCACCCTGGTGCTGATATGCAGCAAGATCCAATTCTGTATGAATTGCACGCTGGTTTGGCTGGCAAATAGTATGAGCTGTGCAGCAAGAATCAAGTAGATGAAATTCAAATTGTTGTTTTGAATTCCAATGTCGACTACTGATTGTGTGAGAAAGGGGAAAAGCAGCTGAAACAGCACAGTAAGCAAAAGTCCCAGAGAGAGCTGAAATATCAGGCTTTTGTAGGGTGAAAGATACTGTAGCAGAAAGCGAAAGCTGTACGAGGCCACATCGTCTTTTGACCGGGTAAATTCCGGGGTTTGCTCTAACAACAGCAAAATGCCCTTTCCGCCATCACTTGCCCAGCTTTTTTCGAAATCTTTACGCTTTAGCTTGTGTTTCCCGCTGGCCGGATCCGCGACCCACACGAATTCTTTTGTGACCTTGTAGATGACAACAAAGTGATTTTGATTCCAGTGTGCAATGCAAGGTAGCGGTGCGGAAAGTAGCGAGGCGTGATCTTTATTCTGATAGAGTACTTTTACTGCTAGTGTTCTGAAACCAATTTGTTCAGCTGCATGCGAAATGCCTAATAGGCTCACCCCTTGTCGATCAAGGAATGAGATTTCGCGAAGGTAACGGGTGCTTAGGATTTTGCCATAAAACTGAGCAATCATCCGCAGGCAAGTAGGCCCACAGTCTGCCGAGTCAGCTTGCTTATAGAATTTTAGTGTGCTCAAAGTCCGCAATTTTTGCCTTCTTAGATTTTGGCAATGCAGCTTTGCGTTAGATTGCTAGGCGGGATGTTGAGTGCTCAGATTGCACTTGCTAGCTGCTTGCAATCGCAATATAAAGCAGATAGTTGTCAGAGACTGGCATGAATGGATATTTGAACGAGGTCAATTTAAATTCGTCAGTAAGTGCTGGGAATCTGATTAATATGTTAGGCGATGTCTCGAATAATGCTCTGCAGCTGAACGGATATGGATTGAAAGGATAAGTTAGGGTGAGTATGAGTGAAGTTTTGAGATTAGTTCTTGATCGCTGCGAAGAATTCTTTTTGAAGGAATTTAGTTTCGAATCCTTTGATCAAGTCAAGTTTTGCCACTTTTTCTATGTCAACGGGATTCTTGGAACTTGATACGAAATACAATTCTGGCGTTTGGTCGGCTGCCGGTAAGACTGCCTCAAATTCAGCTACAAAGTCGTACCCAGTCTTCAATGGCATATTCAGATCGATGAAGATGTGGCTGGGCCAGGAGGTGAAATCCCCACTTTCTATAATAGCATTGATGCAATTCATGGCTTCGTCTACACTCATGAAGCAGTGCAGGTCCTGGTCTTTGTATTCTGCTTTCTTTGCCATGATCTTGTGAAAAGTGTGGGCAGCGGCATCATCGTCGATAAAGAATAACATTGGCATTAGCATTGGAGTTTGAGGAGTTGGCAGAGTAAGGACTATTTGGCAGCTTGAGCCTCGGCATTTGTGTGTGCTTTTTCTTTTAGTGGTTGTAGATTCTTTGAAATCGTGAAGGCAAACTTCGTTTCTTGTCCTTCAATGGAATCGTAAGAGATCTGGCCTTGATGTTGCGATATTATCCTTTTACATATGGCCAGGCCCAATCCAGTTCCTTTATAGTGGGCCTTGTTGTTTAACTGGATGTAGGGTAAAAAGATGTCAACTTTTGTTTGCTTGATGCCAATTCCATTGTCAAATACTTCAAATCGATAGTGTTCCTTTGTTTCCTTGCAGGAGATTCGAATGACGGAATCTTTGGCTGGATCTGAAAATTTTATGGAGTTGCCGATGACGTTTTGAAACACCCGCTTCATTTTCACCTTGTCGGCCAGTACTGTTGGCAGGGTACCGGTGATTTGGACAGTAACCTCGCGTTCAACTGCCTGGGCTTGAAGCAAAGAGATTACATTTTGCACTGTCTCTTGCAAATCCAACTCTACCACTTTGATGGCCTGAGAATTGACCTGTGAGTATTCTAGTAGGTCATTGACCAGTTCGTACATTTGTTCGGCATTCGACTGAATGAAGAACAAGGACTCCTTTTCCAGTTCATTTAATTTTGACGCAGCTTCATCACTCAATAGTTTCGAAAAGCTCTTGATCGTAATGATTGGTGCCCTAAGGTCGTGAGAAGCCACATGCGCAAATTGCTCTAGTTGAATGTTGGACTCAATGTATCTCTGCAACTCCTCGTTTTTCATTTCGAGGTGTTTTTTTGCTTCGTACTCTTGGGTAATATCACCAATGAACATGATGTTGGTGGGACGCGAGCGATTACTTTGATCCAATATAGCCCTAACGGTAATCCAGGCAACGCTGCCATCGAGTTTTTGGATCTGCACGATCGTATTCAATTCTCCTTCCTGAGAAATGCGTCGATCTACCTGCTTCATAAGCTGCCTGGAGCTCATGGTCTTGAAACGTTCTTCAAGACAAAATTCAATCAGTGTGCGACTACTCAGTTCTGCTTGGGATTCAGCCCCAAGAATTTCCATTCCACGTTCATTGATAGAAAGCAGCTTTTTATCGCGGGCATTGAGGTAGATTATACCTTCGTGTGTATTGTTGAAGATGGCTTGCAGCTCTTCATTCTTTTGCTGTAGTTTTGCCTTGATCCCTTGTTCTTCTTCGATGTCTTTTCGCAAGACCTCGTTTTCAATCTTGAAACGGTTTTTTAATGTCCGTTCTTCTTGCAAACGCTCGAAGTCAGCTGTTTTGTCGATCATTCTAACCGTGTATCCATTCGTCTGCTTGTCTGATTGTCTCGGTGACCAGCTCAGATCGAAGTAGTAAGTCTGGTCTTTGATCTGGCAAAGGTAGGGGCTTATCTGATTATCAGCAAGGCTATTCAGTATATCCAGATCTGCAAAGAGGGGAATATGCTGATCTATTTGTTGATTGACAGGAATCATAGGTGCTTCAGAGTAAGTTACTTTCCCTGTACTGTCAAATTCCAGGCTGTATTCCAACATGGGGACTAGTTTTGTACCAGTTTTTCGGCGATGGATGAAAATGCGTCCGCCACCTTCTCGCCGGTTTTCGCACTGGTGAAGAAATCGACACTGTATTGCTGATCAATCTGTTCTATATCTTCAGGGCTTAGCATGTCGACTTTGTTTCCGATCAAAATCTGTTTGGTGTCGGGATTTGATTCTTTGACTTCTTCGAGTTTTTGACGGGCAAGATCAAGAGTTCCGAGCCGTTGGGCATCAAAGACTCCTATAAATCCGTGTGCGCCTCTGATATAACTCTCGTACATGTTTGATTCGAAAATCTCGCCGGCCAAATCCCAAAGCATGAGTATGACCTTTGTATCTCCTACCTGTACAACCTGCTTCTCGATTTGTACACCAACAGAACTTAGGTACACCTCTGAAAATTTGTTGAACACAAATTTGTGAAACAGGGAGGTTTTGCCTACTCCGACTTTCCCTAGCAGGATTATTTTTTTTCTAACTTCTGACATGTTGCTTCAAAATAGGTATCGATTTCGAGGTCGAAATCGATATTTGCTCGGTTAGGATTTGTAAGATGTTTTACGTGTAGATTGGCAAAGCCTTCTATTTCGCCGACGATGAAATCCTCAAAGTCTCTATTCTGGGTTCCGGTGAGAACCAGGGCGAAGTAATAGGTTCCATAGCTGAACATTTTTATGAAGTATTCTCCATAGTCTATCAATCCGATTTCTGCATCATTGAGATCCAGGGATGATTCTGCAAATGCCTTGACAGAAGTCAGGATACCTGTCATCATGTCGGGGTCTGTGATTCTTTCTTTTTCGAATTTTCCAATGAGCAATCCACTATCCTTTTCGATGATGAACAGTTGAATGATTTTAGGATAGTTTGCATAGATGGTCTTTGGCTCTCCGAAGAGCCTTTGTTTGAGTCCTTTGAGTGTGAAAATGCTGTAGACCTTATTGGAGGTTTCTGTTATTTTCTCTACAACTTTTTCAACCTGATGATTGACACTTGAACGAATAATCTTACCCATTTGAGGGCTAATTACATCGACCATTCTATCCTTTGAGCCTACCAGTTTAGTTTCGAAGGTTACCTTGTCTTCAATTTTCGCTTCTAGCTGATCCAGTCTTTCCAGCACCAACTTTTGAAAAGCGATGAACTCTTCCTGATGCGCGAAGTTTTGTTCGCCTACAATGATGGACCTTAGTTCATCAAAATCGGCTCCCTGTTCCTGGTATTGCATCGTCTCTGTGCTCATTTATACTTTTTTTGACAAATCAACAAAGAGGCTTGCAAGCCCCTTCTTGTCTACTTTCGTTTTTGAAAGTTGATCAAGTTGCTTGGTAAGGACTGAGATCGACTGCATGAGCTCGTCAATACGGCCATCGATTCTCGCCATGTTGTTGGAGATTTCTTTGGCTAGCTTCTTTTGCGTATTGGACGAAGAGGCGTTGATGTTGCTTTGCAATTGCTCAATTTGAGCCTGAATGGCAGACATCTCGGTTCCAACTATCAACTCTCGAATCGCGTCAATCTTGTTTATTTCCTGATGTTTCATTTTCGAATAGTGTTTAGTAGTTGTTTCGAATTCACGAACTACGGCAACAAGAGCAAAGTTTACTCCAATTTTAGCATTATCAGAGAATCCCGGGGTCTGTTGAGGTTTTGTCGTAGGCAGCGAGGAGTTATTCTTTTATCATTCCTTCGGAATGTGGCGCAAAACCCAGTGGGCTGGGTTGAATAGAGGAGTTATAATTTGGGAGCAAGGCGTACAAGGACTACAAAGTGAGAGATATCCTGTGCCTGGTACTTGCTACAGCGACCTACTTCAGTTTCAAAATAGCCCGGATGGAAGTGGAAATGGAGGTGGCTTGAAGGCGACTGAATGTGCCAGCTGCCAGGGCTCCGACCTAAGGAGGAGACCTGGCAGCTGGATACATGAAGCGCCTGCAAGCCACCTCCATTATAACGGACAGCCGGTAGCCCGTTTCTACGTGGGGGATTTCAGTTCGCTTCAAAAAAATATTGGGTATTGCCTATTTGCAAGCGTAAAAGCATCGTAAAGTGTTGGGCCAGCATGCTATGCGGTGAATCTAAAAAGACGTACTTTTGCGCGTGATTTCAATTGTTTAAAAGAAGTAGATAAATAATGGCACAGGTTAATGTAGCAATAAATGGTTTTGGTCGAATTGGCAGACTAACGCTGCGGGCATTGTTGAGCCGTGCGGGACAGCACGTGAATGTGGTGGCGATCAATGATTTGTCTGATCCCAAAACTTTGGCCCATTTGTTTAAGTATGATACAGCTCAGGGCAAGTATCCCGGCAAAGTTTCGGTTGCAAAAGGCAAATTGAAAGTTGGCACTGAGGTCTTCAAAGTTTTTAGTGAGCGAGATCCGGAGAATCTTCCCTGGGAAGAGCTAGGTGTGGACATTGTGATTGAATGTACAGGGATTTTTAGGACCAAAGAAGCTGCTTCAAAGCATCTTAAAGCAGGTGCGAAGAAAGTTGTGATTTCGGCCCCGGCCAAGTCTGATGATGTAAAGACTATTGTACTGGGCATCAATGAAAAGTCTTTGAAGAAGAGCGATCACATTGTTTCTAACGCCTCTTGTACAACTAACTGTCTGTCTCCTATGGTCAAGGTTTTGGAAGAGAATTTTGGTATCTCCACGGGCTTGTTTACCACTGTGCATGCTTATACCTCGGATCAGCGTATTCAGGATGCTCCTCATAGTGATATGCGTCGTGCAAGAGCTGCAGCTCAAAGTATCATACCGACATCAACCGGTGCAGCCAGTGCTGTTATGAAGGTGATTCCATCTGTAAAGGGAAAATTGACCGGAATTGCTGCTCGAGTTCCTGTGATTACTGGTTCCTTGACAGACTTGAACGTGACACTAAAGAAGAAGGTGACCGTAGAGGAAGTAAATGCGGCGTTTCAGGCTGCTAGCAAGAAGGCTTTGAAAGGAGTGCTTGAGTATAGTGATGAACCATTGGTTAGCACTGATATTATAGGTAATGAACATAGCTGTATTTTTGATTCTGGTATGACAGTGAGCCTTGGTAAGGCGGTGAAAATTGTTGGTTGGTATGACAACGAATATGGATTTGCTTGTCGATTGGCTGATTTGGTTGTGCTGATGAAGGGAATGCTGAAAAAGTAGTTTAGATGATTAAGGCATCGGATTATTCTTTTGCCGGCCAAAAGGTGCTGGTAAGAGTGGATTTTAATGTGCCTCTGAACGAGGATTTAGAGGTGACGGACACCACCAGGATTGAAGCGGCGATTCCTACTATTGAAAAGATATTGGCTGACGGAGGTGCGGTGATTCTGATCTCCCACCTTGGGAGACCAAAGGAGGGTCCTGAAGAGCGTTACTCATTGAATAATGTCTTGTTTGCTCTTGGCGATTTGCTGAACCGACGTGTGGATTTTGCCAATGATTGCATTGGCCGAGAAGCAGCTGTGAAGGTGGCTAATTTGAAGATGGGCCAGGTGCTGTTGCTGGAGAATTTACGTTTCCATCCGGGAGAAAAGGCCGGCGATGAATCGTTTGCACGTAGATTGTTTAATCTTGGTGCAGATGTATATGTCAATGATGCTTTTGGTACAGCGCACCGGGAACATGCCAGTGTTTCGACGGTAGTGGAGCTGTTTGAAGATGATAAACGAGTGGCAGGCTTGCTGATGGAGCGTGAGGTGGCGAGTGCCACACATGTGTACAAGAATGCCGAAAAGCCTTTTACGGCTATCATTGGTGGAGCCAAGGTGTCTGATAAGATATTGTTGATAGAGAATCTGCTGGATATCGCAGACAATATTCTGATTGGCGGTGGTATGGCCTATACTTTTTTTAAGGCTATGGGTGGTGAGATTGGAAATTCCATTTGTGAGGATGATCGATTGGAACTTGCCAGAGAGTTGATGATTCAGGCGGCGGAGGATGGAGTAAATCTGATGCTGCCAGCCGACTCTGTTGCTGCAGATGCTTTTGCGGAGGATGCGAAGACTCAGGTGACGGGAAGTGAGGAGATACCGGACAAGTGGATGGCTTTGGATATTGGGCCAGAAGCGTTCAAAAGCTATAGTGAAGTGATTGCCAATTCTAAGACTATACTTTGGAATGGTCCGCTTGGTGTTTCGGAGATGGAGCCTTTTGCGAGAGGGACCATGGAAGTTGGAAAGGCAGTTGCCGAGGCGACGGCTTCGGGAGCCTTTTCGCTAGTAGGTGGAGGCGATTCTGTTGCGGCGATCAACAAATTGGGATTGCGTGATAAGATTAGCTATGTGTCTACAGGTGGTGGTGCATTGCTGGAGTTTTTTGAAGGTAAAGTTTTGCCGGGAATTGAGGCCTTGGAATGACAGTCGAGACGGAGGTTTGTAAACGAGTAAAGTATTAATATGAAATCTATAGTTGCAATTGTTCTGGGGCTTCTTGTTTTCGCATTTGCGGAGGCGCAGACATCCGGTAGCCACTCTCGAAAGTTTACGAAACTTGGATTTATCGGGGATTGGGAAACGAGTGCATTGCAGAATGTAGGTGGTTTGAACAGCGGCCGAAATTACTGTGAGCGATCCTTGCAATTTAGTAAGAGCAAGACTTATACCCTGCGCTACGAAGTCTACAGTAGCAGCAACAAAACGGAACATCTGGCCACGATCAAGATGAAGGGAGTTTGGAAGAATGTTGGCCCTGCGGCTGGTATGAAGGGTGTGATGGATTTCAATTTCTATCCGGGAGAGACCTTGATCACTGCTCATAGTGCTGCTGCCGCTGCTTATCTTAAAGACACTGCTTGCGGCGACGGTATGTTTGAAGTCGGGACTGAAAAGACTGTGAAGGCTAACGAATGTCTGTTAGCTGAATTTCCTCAAAGCAGTGACTGCAAAATTCAATATGGCTTGATGAAGTTTGAAGGCGACTTTACCCTAATTCAAGGCGAAGCCGGTGAGAGTTGCGAGGAAAAGGACCGAGCAAAGACGCTTGAACTTAAATGGGATCGTAAGGAGTAGTGTCCTTCGGCTAATGCCAAGATCGGTTTCCGTTTAGTCCGTTACGATGACTAGTGCCCTTTCTGGCATGCTCCAGAATGTTTCTGGCTCTGTAATGGTTAGTTTTTTTCCTTCGATCTGGTAGCTATCCTGACTAGGTTCAGGAAGAATCTTGAGGATATTGTTTCGGCAGAGTATTGAAGTGTTACGCGTATAGTGTAGATTTTTGTCTCTAGGGAAATTTTCCAGATAGTTTTCTTTGAGTCTGAGGCTGTTTGGGTTTTCGCCTTCCGAGCTCAATAGCATTTTTAGTTCTTTGGGACCGCCAATGGTATAGAATGCCTTTTGCCATTGCGCGAGCAAGTCCTCTCTTTTCCGTAGCGCTGGCTTGTTTTCCAATGTGGCTATTTGCCTGATTCTTTCCTTCTTTCTTTGCACTTTCAGTATGCGTTCTATTCGATCGTTTGCAGCTGTGAGTTCTCGCGAAAGCTTCTTTATGTGTAGATCTCTCATGTGGATTTGACCTTGCAGCGAATCGATTCGTTGTTGCAGACTTCCACTAATTCTTCTGGAATTACTCAGTTGGGAGGACAGCCAATGGTTTTGACCTTGCAATTGTTGCACATCAGCCATTACCGCATCACGCTGCTTTGCCAGCAGTCTTTTGTTGGTCGACGTGATCAAGGCTGAGTCTGCCCCGAAGTTTTCCAATCTGTGCTGACTCACTTTTAGCAAAGAAGCCAGGCTGTCTTCGATTTCATTAAGTGCCTGTTCTTTTCTCACCAGTTCTTGCAGCTGGACTTCCATCAGTGCCTGGTTGCTTTTGGTTTGGGCTGCAAGCATTTCCGCTTTGCCTGGGAATTTGCTCTGAGGCGTCGGCTGGCAAGCGTAGAGGCAGAGTAGGAATGGCAAGAGTAGTAGTGGGGTAGGGGCTTTCATAATCGAGTGCTTTATTGCAATGATTGTGAGCTAAGTTTCCATTCGGGGGACCCTCTCAGAGAAACCACCGAAAGATGCCCATTGTCGTTGCTGGTAATTTTGCCTTTACGAAGTCGAATCTTTTCCTGGCCAAGGTAAAAGTTGTCGAAGTAAATCTGCTTGGTTTGCAGGTCAATTGCTCCTGCCAGCTGTGATCCTCCGGTATTGTCGCGTCCGCGTGAATCTTTGTGGTTGACATTGTAATCGAACAGTAGTTTGCGATCATCTCCTTCCATCGTGGCCACATTAGAAAGGGTAATTCTCAAGGTTTGCGCATTGTCATTATGCATTGATCCAATGAGGCTCAGACCTTCCAAAAGTTCAGGCCGAAGAATGAACGGGGGCTTATGTTGTGCTTCGGAGTCCTGCAAGAGTGCCAGCGGTTGACGAACTTCGGTGTTTGGATTCCCTAGATGTGGTGTTGCTTCTGTACTAAGGCTGTCTGTGGAGGAATCCAGGCGATCTTCGCTTTCTTTGGTATTGAGCAAGGAGCTTGCAGCTACAGTGCACACAATCAGTAGACTGCCGAGGATTAGCAGCTTAGCCAGGCTACCTCTGTTAGTGCCATTTTTTTGGAAGGCTGCCGCAAGTGCTCTGTCTGTTTTCAGCGAGATCTCGGCATCTTTCCTGGGATAATTATGCCTGGTCGCTGTATCTTGAATCAGCCCTTTTTTGAAATTGACAAAGTCTTTCAATTGCGTCTTATCCGGATAGTAGAAGTAGGTCATCCAGCTTCCCTGCATGCTGGCTGTGAGGTCGTTCTTTTTGAGATACTGTCGGAGATTGGATTGCAAAGAGTACCCGACTTTGAGGTCACCTGTGCCTGGCTCTTTGGTAAAGTTATTGAGTGCAAGTTCATGTTGCACAAAATCTTTCCCGCAATCGTATAGTAATTTTTCGCAAGCTACAAAAGAGTTGAGCAAGCCGTTCTCCTCATAATTGAGCGAGCTTGGGGTCAAATCCTGTATTGCTATGCCTTCGGATTGCAATACCTGTTCTTTTAGCTGATTGCTGGCTTCCTTTGCAATTGCCCTGAAATTTGCCAGAGATTTAGTTCGATCAGGTTCCCAGAGCATTTGCTTCTGTACATATTCGCTTGCTATGCTCTTACTTTGTCCGATTGACTGCAAGAATGGTCTGAGCGTCTTTTTGATACCATAATTGAGGTAGTACTTTCCATCTGAAGCAGCGAATACTTTATTTACCAGAATATCCACACTTGCTTTGTCCTGATAAATGTTGATTATGCTCTTTGTTAGGCGCTGTAGGCTAGCTTCGTCAGCCTTTAGGTTCGGAAAGGGAACCTTGCCCTGATAGTTCTGATATTTCCGTAATTCAGCGAAGAATGAATCCAGTACTCGTTTGCTTTCGGGGCATTTCTCTGTTTGTTCAATTTGTGTCAGAGATGCTTCTAACTGAAAGAGGCCAAAGCGGATGTCATCGATTGTCAGGTTATCCCAGCGCTCGAAGATAAATGCGATATGCTCCAGAAACGAGCTACGTACATCTTGGGTATTGAAAGGTAAATGATGGGTTTTGATTCGGATGTCCCTTTGCGGATTGATCATTCTGAACAGCGCTTCCTTAAGGTATTTCTTATCAACATGGTAGCGGTGTTTAGCAATCATCGCCTGAATCTGCGAATTGCGCAGATTTGTTTCCGGTTGCATCGAAAGCCAATCCTTGAACAGCTCAAAAGCCTGATTGCTGCCAAAGAGGGAAAAATACCAATCCTTTTCCTTTTCGAGGAAAGTCCTCAGGTCTGCAAGATGTACAATGGTTTCCTTACCTAGGGTGAGCATTTGATCTTATACTTGCGTTTAAAGCAGACCTCGGTCTACTGTCCAAAATTGCTTGTTCTAGTGGTGTAAGGCGAAAAGGCAAACATGGTTCAAGCTCGCTGATTCTGCTAATTCTTGTAAGGTCTCGGTTCTGCTAATTTAACAAATCTGTGGCGCATAAGCAAGGAGCCATTTTACGCCGAGCTCCATTTTACTTCAATCTATGGTGGTGCAAGCCCTTAAGTCTTTGGTAGACATTAGTTTGTCTTTGACACTTCCAAGTTCTTAAAGCAATCATAACCAGTACTTGGGTCTTACAACTTTACCAGACTTTCTTCAAGCTGAATACCTTCTCCCAGGATGCGAACATGATAGAGCCCGGGTGATACCTGCTGGCCATCATGGCTATTGCCATTCCACCGAATATTGTTAGTGCCAGGCAAAAGTCGGTGATTTTCTGCTTCCCAAACCAAGCCACCGTTACCGGAAAAAATGTGCACCGAAACTTGTGTGGCCTCTTTTGTAGTCAACTCGATGGTGCTTGTTTCCCGGAATGGGTTTGGATAGCATTTCATTCCTATGCTCGATTCAATAGTTTCTACAGTTATCGGCTCATCAGGCGCTCCAAATTCATAAATGCCATTTCCGTGTGTTGCTACAGTTACACGATCATCGTAGGCTCGCGTCACGATCATATTCACAGGTACGTTGCCAATGCTCTCGGTACCCACCTGTATCCACTCGGTGTCATTTCCAGCCAGGGTTTCGGTTTGGTACAGCCCTACGCTTGTGGCCACTAAATAAATCTTTTCCCCTTCTGTGGTATTTCTAACTGCCGCCCAAATTGTAGATGGACCGCTTCCACTACCGTCACTTTCTTCTTCGAGGTTTCCGCTGATGTCGACCCAGGTCTCACCTCCGTCACTGCTGTTGAACAGACTTCGAATACTATAGTTTGAAAATACAACTGTAATATTTTGAGCATCAAGTTCGTCAATGGCAATGCAATTCAAATAGGAGCCCGAAGGGAATATGTCGGCAGTTAAATTGACGCGGATTGGATCCTCTGCACTGGCGTTTTCGAGTCTATACAGTTGCCCATTGGCTGTACCGTAAAAAAGATGATCATTGTCTTTGTGTTTGGAAAGCGAGGTAATACTGTTTGTGAAACTTATGCCTATGTCGCTTTCACTGATCTTTACCCAGTTTTGGTCGGTTCCGGTATATTCGTCCCATCCGTCTTCTATCTCCGACAGATCATCATTTCTCCAAATGTACCTTCCTGCAGGAAAGTACATCTTATTTTCGTCTGCCGGATCAAGAATCAGTGGATTGATGAATCCGTGTCCGCTAGCACCTGGTGGGTCAATACGACGCATATGTGTCATTGTGCCATCGTCTTGTACGACACATTTGAACACTTTGCCTGTCTGCCAGCTCAGGTAATAATGTCCTCCGCCATTTTCGATCGCTGCAAACGAACCATCACCATAAAGTATCCACTCCCAGTCTTCATTTTCTGTTTTTGTATTCGTCCACCAGGTCCCATTGTCCTGCGCTCCAGCCACCAGATTGTCACTATCGGATTCCCCGTTTTCAATGGCGATAGTATAAAACTGTGTGGTTACATAACCTTTACTGGATTGTCTCCAGGTAACTTCGTCTGCCATAATATCCTCAGAAATCGCAAGACCACCATCACTTGCTGAAAGCACCTTCGAAGGGTCAGAGTCAAAGAAAAGCAAGTCATGTTGATCTGGGTGATGATTTGGATAAACATAGTTGGAGAGACTGTCAACATCGCAGTAGTACCCACCGATCCAGGCATAATCATCGCTTGTCCAGCCGTTGACCGAACGGTAAATGTTGGTGCCGCCCAGAAACACAATATCCGGGTCATCTGGATGTACCTTAACAAACATATTGTAGGAGGTTTGGCTGTTGAAAGTGCAAAACTCGAAAATGTAGAAACCACTGCAATCGCAAAGCGGAAGGTTGTTTGATCTATTTTCCCAAGAGCCTCCCGCCCCGGAGCCATTGCCATACTGGTAGGTATATTTCCAAAAGCTGTGTTCCGTTTCGCCAGTTCCGGGTGTATCAGACAGGAAGTATACTATGTCTTCATTGGAGGGGGCTATAGCGATCACAGTGCGATCAATGCTTTCGGGTAAATCATCAGGCGTGATATCGGTCCACTCCATGCCGCCATCAGTAGATCGCCAAAAGCCCTTGTCCGTTCCATTTTCTATGCTGGCGTACATGATGCCAGACTCACTAATAACCAGGTCTGTGTAGTCATTTGAGGCTATGCCAAAGCCCAGAACGGGTTCCCAGTTACTCCCTCCATCAGAGCTGCGAACAATTCCTTTCTTGACTGCTGCAAGGACTACATTTTCATCGAGATTTGTGTGGTCAAGGACGATTTTCCATACAATGTCGAAGAGTTCGGTAGCCCAAGATTCTGGTGTATTTGAAACGGTCGAAGCTAATGGCGTCCAGTTTTTGCCACCATTGATACTTGAATATAATCCATCTCCCGATGATCGGTTGGAGAAGGATGCAGAGCTGATCACACCGTAGTGCTCCCCGGTTCCGTAGTACCAGATATTTGTTCTTCCGGGTCTAAGGTCCTGGGCGATACAGGTTACGCTGTGCAGCTGTCCAGGTGCGGTTGTTTTTTCGTACGATTGCCCTCCATCGATGGATCGGAACATACCGCCGGTAACGCCACCAGCCAGAATAATATCCTCATTTGTGGCATCAATAGCTACAGCTCTGGTCCTTCCTCCGCCATTGTAGGGCCCATGCAAGAAGTAGTTGGAATCCGCAGTTTTATTTGATTGAACAGGAAGTTTCTTGCTAAATTCCAACTCCAGCCTGCGTATATCACTGGGTATTTGTCCGGTAGCAGGATCGGCAAACTTTTTTATTTCATATTCCCGCCTTCCTTCTTTGTCTTCGCCGGCACCAATGCCCATCGGCAGCGCTTTCGCCCATCGTTTTTGCTCTTCACTGTTTACTTTCTTTGAAAGAAAAAACTGATAGGCCCCTAGGCAGGCTGATACCGATAACAGTAACAAAAGTAGCTTTCGACTCATAGATGCAAGCTTAAATTGTGATTCCCTTAAAGATAATGCTTCCAGCCAGAACCAAACGTCACCTGTTCGGCTTATGATTCATCTAGTGGCGGGTATTGCATGTTCAAAGATTCTAAATGCTCCACCAATATCTTCGCGATTAGGTATTCCTTGTACCACTTATCGTCAGAGGGGATGATGGTCCACGGAATCTTTGGCCCGCAGTGCTCAAATACATCTTGGTACATTTTGCGATATTCTGGCCAGGACTGCGCTTCTACCAAATCCCCGGAATTGAATTTCCAGTGCTTTCTGGGATCTGTTCGTCTGTCCTCAAAGCGTTCATTCTGCACAGCCTCAGAGATGTGGAGGTAAAATTTGAAAATATGTGTGTCTCGCTCCTGCAATGTTTCTTCAAAAGCATTGATCCATCCAAAGCGCTTATGAGCTAGTTCATCAGAAACCCAGCCCTTAACCCGACAAATTAACACATCTTCATAATGTGAACGGTTGAATACTGATATCATCCCCCTGCGCGGGACATGTTTGTGTACTCGCCAAAGGAAATCATGCGCCATCTCCTCTTCGGTAGGCTTCTTAAAAGCTGCCACATGAATCCCGCCTGCATTCACTTTTTCCAGTACTTTCTTCACCACACCATCCTTTCCACTGGCGTCCATGCCTTGCAAAACCACCAGTAAACTGTGCTTACCCTCCGCGTACATGAGATTTTGTAGCTCTTTGAGCCGGTCCTGAAGCTCATCTAACTTATCCTTGGTCTCCTTTTTGCCCATCTCCTCAGGAGCGGTTGTAGGTATCTGCAAAAGATTCATCTTGCTTATTTTCGTACGTTAATGTTTGTATTTTACCTTAGCTGTTTTTCTTCCCTATTGCTGCTCTGCTCCGGTTCTGAAATTGCCGCAGCTTTAGCATCTTTGTCGAGAAGCTGTTGCAAGATAAGGATTGTTAAGACTTGCAGCTCACTTACTTACACTAAATCAACAGGATGGTAAAACGTACATTGATTCTTATGAGACACGCAAAATCCAGCTGGAAGGATTCGAGTCTCTCTGACGAGCAAAGACCCTTAAACAAAAGAGGTAAGCGTGCAGCCCCTGTTGTAGGTGCAAAGCTAAAGGAACTAGGAATTGAGATAGATTTGGCTATTTCCAGTCCGGCTAACAGGGCACATACTACCGGAAGAATTGTGACAGAGATTCTTGGATATGAGCCAAAGGAAATCCTTGTCAGAGAAGAAGTATACGAATTCTCGTTTGCCGGGTCAGGAGTAAAACAAATCGTTTCCGAAATCGATCCTGCGCATAAGACAGTGATTCTGTTTGGACATAATCCAACTTTTAGTGCGCTAAGCGCAGATTGGTCCGGCGGCAAGATAGGCGACATGCCAACAGCCGCAGTAGCCTGTTTTGATGTCGAAATTGATTCCTGGAAGGATTTTGAAGGGGCTTCCAAGCAAATGAGATTCTACATCTACCCCAAAATGCTCTCTTCAGACCTTTAATTGAGAACTGAAGACTCAAATCGATCGATATGACTAAGAAGGATAGCGGCTCAAAAAAGTCCGGCAAAAAGCGCCGTCAGTTTATCAATCGTGAGCTGAGTTGGCTGGCCTTCAATCAGCGAGTGCTTCAGGAAGCAAAAGATCCCACCGTTCCCTTGTTGACCCGCTTTAAGTTTTTGGCCATCTTTAGCAGTAATCTGGATGAGTTTTTTAGAGTTAGAGTGGCCTCGTTAAAGCGATTAATACAGGTCAACAAGAAAGCCAAGGCCGCATTGGGATTTAGTCCCAAGAAGACCTTATCGCGCATCCATCAGACCAGTGCCAAACTGCACAAGAAATTCGAAAACATCTTTCGCAAAATTTCTGAAGAACTAAAAAAGTACAATGTCTATATCATCAATGAAAAGGAACTAAGCGCCGAGCAGTCAGAAGTGGTCAGGCATTACTTCCACTCCGAAGTACGTCCTCTGCTGGTTCCCCTGATGATTGACATCATGAAACAGTTTCCCAACCTGAAGGACGGAAGCATCTATTTTGCCATTAAGATGCATTCAGATCATGAACGGCATCCGACCAGATACTCATTAATCGAAATTCCTGCCAATCAGGTTTCTCGTTTTAAGGTGCTAAAAGGCCAAGACGGAAAAGACTATGTGATTCTACTTGATGATGTTATCCGAAAGTGTCTTAGCGATATATTCTTCATATTTCCCTTTGATCACATAGAAGCCTACACGATCAAAATTACCAAGGATTCTGAATTGGATCTGGACGCAGATGTAGACAAAAGCTATCTTGAATTGATTTCTGAAAGTGTGAAGCTACGACAGGTGGCTCAGGCAGTTCGATTTATCTACGATAAGACTATGCCACAGGATCTGCTACACTTTCTATCTACCAAGATCGGTTTTGATGAAGACGATAATATTCTGCCCGGAGGGCGCTATCACAATTTCAAGGATTTCATGTCTTTCCCAAAGTTAGGGCCAGCTGAACTGACTAATCGCAACTTTCCTCCCAACCAGCATCCGCTTATCAAGCCCAGTAGTAGCTTTTTGGCCGTGATCGCGAAACGCGACATCATGTTGCATTATCCCTATCACTCTTTTCATCCTATGATTGACTTTCTTCGTGAAGCTGCAATTGATCCGGATGTAGAGTTCATAAAAATTACCCTCTACAGGGTGGCCAGCAAATCGGCCATCATAAATGCGCTGGTATCCGCTCGCTTAAATGGTAAACATGTCGAAGTAGTGTTAGAACTAAAAGCGCGTTTCGATGAAGCAGCCAATGTGGAATGGACCAAAGTTTTGCA
The DNA here is from genome assembly GCA_020629005.1 of Chitinophagales bacterium. GTDB lineage: Bacteria > Bacteroidota > Bacteroidia > Chitinophagales > UBA2359 > JAHDDV01. The sequence goes on along the minus strand of JAHDEE010000022.1, from coordinate 6,266 downwards.
ACAAGCTGGTGTCAAAGTTTCACATGGGCCGCCAAATCAAAAGGTACATGCCAAAGTCTGTTTAGTCGGTCGGAGAGAACAAGGGGAGCTAGTGAGGTATGCCGCATTTAGCACCGGAAACTTCAACGAAAGCACGGCAACACTCTACGGTGATGATTGCCTCTTTACTGCCAATCAAGGCATAAATCTCGAAGCCGAGGCTGTTTTTGAACTTATAGAAACGGGTAAGACAGAACAAAAATTCCAGCACCTCATTGTAGCACCCATCGAAATGCTGGACAAGCTCCTGGCGCTCATCGATCGGGAAATTGCAAATAAACAACAAGGCAAACCCGCCTACATCGTTGTCAAACTAAACAACCTAAATGAGCGGACCCTCATCAAGAAACTTTACGAAGCATCAGAGGCAGGAGTAAAAATAAAATTGATCATACGCTCCATATGCTGCCTGGTTCCCGATGCCTCAGGAGGTGAATCAAACATCGAGGCAATTAGCATTATTGACAAGTATCTCGAACACTCCCGATTATTGATCTTTGGCAACGCTGGTAAAGAGGAATTCTATCTTTCCTCTGCCGACTGGATGGAGCGAAATATTCATCGTCGGGTGGAGGTAGCTTGCCCCATCTATGACAAGGAGATTCAACAGTCCATTCGCAGAATAGTGGAATTGCAGCTGCTGGACAACACCAAAGCTCGTTGGCAAAGTCACAAGGAACTGAACACCTATAAGCGCAACAACAGCGAGCAAAAAGTAAGGTGTCAAAACGACATCTACGATTATATCGCCCGCCAGGGCTAGTGCGCTTTTGTCAGTTCTTCCAATAAAACTGTACTTTCGGGCCTTAATAAGACCATGAAAGAATCTACAGAAAAGAAAGCAACTCGCTTGGCGGCTATTGATATCGGTTCCAATGCCGTTAGGCTACTGCTTGCCGAATCCTACGATCTGGAAACTATGAGCTACAAAAAGCTCAAGCTGTATAGAGTGCCGGTTCGACTAGGTGCTGAAGTATTTAGTACAAGAAAAATCAGTCCCCCACTCTATGTCAAACTCAAAAAGGCGCTCAAGGCTTTCCGATTGCTAATGGATGTATATGAAATCGAAGAGCATAAAATCTACGCTACTTCCGCTCTCCGTGAAGCCAAAAATCAGGTCAGTATCATCACAAATGTTTGGGAAGATACAGGCTTGCAAATCGAACTCATAACGGGCCAGACTGAGGCAAAATTGATCCTTAGCTCCAATGATTTTCCTTATCTCGACAAACGATTTTCCTATCTCTATGTCGATGTCGGAGGTGGAAGTACAGAGCTGTCCCTCTTCAATCACAAAAAGGTCGCAGAATCTGAATCATTTAAGGTTGGCACCGTCAGAATCTTTTTGGGAAAGGACAAGGTGACGGAGTGGAAGCGTATGGAAAAATGGCTGCGCAAAAACATACTCCAGGAAAATCCTCTGGCCATTCTCGGTTCGGGTGGCAATATCAATCGCATATTCAAGCGAGCCAGAAAAATCCCCGGACAGCCGCTTTTCTATAGGGAGCTAAAGAAAGAATACGATACTTTCGCACCGCTTTCGATACATGAGAGAGTACTGCAGCAAGACGTTACGCGAGATCGCGCGGAGGTGATCGTTCCTGCGATGGACATTTTCCTGAAGATCATGGATGTGACCGGTATCCAGCAGGTCATTGTGCCAAAAGTTGGACTAGCGGACGGAATGATCAGACTGATGATCTCCGAGCGTCAAAAACATTTGAAGCTAAAAACGAAAGCAAATAAATCCAAAATTAAAAGCCAAAGCTAAGATGAGAATAATATTCATGGGTACCCCTGACTTCGCTGTCCCCAGTTTGGATATATTGGTGCAAAACGGATGCAATGTCGTGGCGGTAATTACGGCTGTCGACAAACCAGCTGGCAGAGGCAAAAAGCTTCAACAGTCTCCCGTCAAGAAATACGCACTTTCCAAAAATATACCTGTACTGCAGCCTCCAAGATTGAAGCGAAAAGCCTTTCTGGAAGAGCTGGCATCCTACAAAGCTGACCTACAAGTGGTGGTTGCATTCAGAATACTTCCTGAGCAAATTTTTAACATGCCTCCAATGGGCACTTTCAATTTGCATGGCTCCATTCTTCCACAATACCGAGGAGCAGCACCCATAAATTGGGCAGTGATGAATGGTGAGAAGGAGAGTGGGGTCAGTACTTTTTTCCTCAAGAAGAAAGTGGATACGGGCAATATTTTATTCATAGAAAAGACGCCCATCGGCCCCGATACCACCGCTGGAGAATTGCACGATTCCCTGATGCAGATCGGTGCTAAGCTGGTTCTCAAAACAGTCAAAGCAATCGAATCAGGCGACTACAAAGAGAAACCTCAAAAGGAACCCAAAGTCTCAAAACCGGCACCCAAGATTTTCAAAGAGGATTGCCGCATCGATTGGAATCGCTCCGTTGATCAAATTCATAACCATATTCGCGGACTCAGTCCTTACCCAACCGCCTTCTCCTATCTGATGGGTCAGCGTGTCAAAATCTTCAAAAGTTCATGGGAAAAAGCCAATCACGAAAAGGAACCTGCAACGCTACAAACAGACAGTAAATCCTTCCTCCGATATGCCGCGGCTGACGGATGGATCAATATACTCGAGCTACAAATGCCAGGCAAAAAACGAATGGCCGTCAAAGACTTTCTTCGCGGCTTTAGGTTTATATGATCATCCGGAGTCTAAGTCAAATCTTAATCGTACAGTCGACAAAGGACTTATAGTAGCCATAATATAAATTCGTTTTTGTTTTTTTGGAGCGAAGCTTTGCTCCCTCGATTAGCTGTCTGCTCGCTATCCGCTACTATTCGTGGCTCGTCAGCCTGTTCGCGCAGGGCACAGTGCGTCTCTCCGCAGGCTCCGAGCCACCCTGTGCCAAGCGCTCACCACGGCTGCCAAGCCACTCATATTCGCTGCTATCGAGGCTATTTTGCCATTGCCTTCTCCGTAGCTTTGAGCTCATCTCAACTATTATAGCCAATTCAACTTTCTGAATACTCCTACAAGCAGTCCCGAGCAAACGATGGATACGATGATGATCAACAAAAAGGCATAATTGCTTTCCGCGAAAGGCAAGGCAAGATTAGTTCCATAAAAGCTGGCAACCAGAGTCGGCACCATCAACACAATAGTCACCGCAGTCAAACGACGCATCACAATATTTAGGTTGTTGGAAATTATGGAAGCGAAGGCATCCATAGTACCGTTTAGGATGTTGCTGTATATGTTGGACATTTCTAGCGCCTGGCCCGTGTCCACGATAATATCTTCAAGAAAGTCCTGCTTGTCTTCATCGTCCCGAATCTTGATGAAGTCGGTCCGCTTGATCTTCATGAACAGCAGCTCATTGGTTCGCAGAGTTGTTACAAAGTAGACAAGACTCTTTTGGATATTCAGCATCTTAGACAACTCTGAATTTCGACTGGAATTGTAAAGCTCCTTTTCGTATAGATTACGCTGGTAGTTCAGCATCTTCAGAAAATGAAGGTAATTGAAAATGGTTCGCTCGAACATGAGCAGCACAAACTCACTATGGTCGGAGGTGTCCAAAGATTTGCTTTGGCCGTCCAGAAAATGATCGATTACCGGATTCTTGTATTTGCTAATGGTCAAAACGTAGTGATCCACTTCAATTATTCCAATCGGAATGGTGGTATACAGGGCATCGCTATCATCGATGCCATCATTTGGAATTGGGGTGTTCACTATGATCAATTGCACACCATTCTCCTGCTCGTAGCGCGGGCGCTCGTCAAAATCAAGGGAATCGTCTACGTAATCGATCGGGATGTCTAGTTGAGCGCTTACATTGTCTAACTCTTGCCGGGTATAAGGCGGATAGATGTTGATCCAGCACCCTCTCTCCAGCCCCTCCAATTCTCGTAACTTTCCTTTCTCGCTATGGAATATCTGTATCAATGTATGTTGTTTCCTTCCTTTCCGGTACCTTGCAGCAGCGGTGGCGCAAGTTACCACATTCTGTTTTAAGGGATAGTGTCCATTTTGACTTGCTAGAAATGATTTATCCTTCGTTATTTTTCTCCGCCAGCCAACAAGCATGCTGTCAAAAAATGCCTCATCTAAATCATTTCTAGCTGCGTCAAAATCAGACAGTTATTGATGCCCAATCCCTAAGTCCTTGTTATCTTTCCAGGGGACCTAAGTAGAATCCTGCCTACAAATGAATGATCGTCTAAATCTAAAATCAGACAAAGCACTGGCTTGAAACAAAAGCTAAAAATATCGGCTAATTTTATTTTTGGGACGCTTGTCCTGCTAGCTTTTCTGCTGCGAAGCGCCACCATCTTTCAGACTTCGCTAATCAGTACAGAATTGTCGTGGCTCAATTTTCTTACCGATGATTTCAGTCTCAGGCAGTTACCCTTCTTTTTCTATAAACTGCTTCTGGACCTTGCTGGTTCCATTGCACCTCAGAACGACTTTGCGCTCAGGCTGCCATCTTTACTGGCTTCCTCCTGTGCTGTCGGGCTTTCATATCTGATCGGAGAGCGCCTTAGACTGCGATTCCCGGGGCTCTGTGCGGCTATTATTCTACTGCTCTCAAAAGTCTATATCTGGCCAGGTCAGTTACTAAGTCCTTTGGCTTTAAGCACCTGCCTGTATCTTCTCTTCGTCTATTTGTGGATAGGATTTTATCAATCCAGGAGCTTCAGCAGCAAGCGAGGTATTGTTCTCCTACTTGTTGGATTGATCGCTATGTTAAGCAGCGCAACACTCGCTATCATCATTCCCCTTTTCTGCCTGTTGACGTTTCCTTTTATTGCCGCAGAGCAGCGAAAACAGCAGATTGCAGGTTTGCTTGTAGCGCTACTAGCGGTGCTGCCTTTGACCTTCTTACTTTTTGGTGATCGTGCTAAAAGTGGGTTGATCTGGACAGCAGATGGATTCGAACCAGCAGCTGCCATCATTGTCCTTCTAAATGATAGCAAGCTATTGCTAATGGCTCTCGTTTTACTCTTCCTGATAGGCCTCTTTAGCAAACTGCCTTTACGCGCGACAAATTGGAGGCCACAATTGCTGATAATCGCCATGGCAATACCTGGCATTGTTGGTCCTTTTCTATTGGCTGAAGGAAACAGAGTAGATCCAATGGATCTTGCATTTGCCTGGCCCTTGGTATTGATTCTGATATTTTCTCTGCTCAATTTTAAAAACAAATCATTACAGAGATTGTCTGGTGCCCTGTCTCTTCTTTTGCTTGGCGGTGCATTGATATCTTTGTTTTTAGGTGGTGCATTAACCGAGCAGAAAGGTGGAGTGTACAAAGAGCATCTACAACATCTGAGCGAGCAAATTGCAAATGTTGGAGAAGAAAATTTAGTCAGCTTATTCTTTCCAAGGAAGAGCCAAGAGTTGGAGTATTATAAAAGAGAGCTACTGGAGAAACATCAGTTTGACTATGTTGAATTGCCTGGTTTTATGGAGCTTGCCAGGCTGCCCGATCAACTAAGGGCCAAGAACAAGGATTATCTGTTTTTTGCCTGGTCTTCGCTCACTGTGCACCCGGAGGTGCTGTCAATAATTGAATCTGTCTATCCCTATCAATTGGCTAAAAGAGAGATTGGGCATAGTTGCAGTTTTCTCTATTCGAAGCAGCCGGAAGGTGATTTTGCTGAATTTTTGTGGATTCGTAAGCCCGAAGTGCTCGAATCAATTGACGAGTACGATCAAGAATATACCTGCATTGAAGAGCCTGCTGGCACGGCTTGCAAAGTGATAGCTGGTCAAGCCGTTTTTTTTTCAAATCAATTGGAGGCTGATGCTTTGTTGCCTCGGCACTGCCTGGAAATGCAGGCTGAATTGAAAGCCAGTAATCTTCCAAACAACCCAGCACGGTTTAAGATCGAGATCCAAAGATTTGGACGCCGGGTCTATGAATTGCAGGCGACGGTTAAATGGTACCTGTTTGATTCTGAGGACTACTACAAGGCCTACTTCAGCTTTCAATTGCCAGAACTCGAAGTGCCTTTGGATGAGCATACCGAGCTAAAATTATACTTCAGCAACCTGCAGGGTAACAGTATTTGGCTCCGTAATCCTCGCTTTGCCCTGCGCGAACAGTGGTGGTATTGATGCTGCCAGAGAGGCGAATTAGTTTTTACTCACTCTTTCGCGGCGGAAGGAAGGTGCAGAATAGCCCCGGGTGCAGCGGCTATGAGCCGCCCAGCAGCGCCAGTGATGCCCGCTGCCTGG
>JAHDEE010000236.1 GCA_020629005.1 Chitinophagales bacterium | reverse complement strand
GCCTCGTCTAAATCATTTCCATCGGCGTCAAAATCGGACATTTATTGATTCCCTATCCCTAAGAACGCAATCGATACCTCTACAAAATACTGTTTCTATTTTACTATCACTCTACAATATACCGCTCCTCCTTGTACCAATAATGCAAGGCAAAGAAAGCCAAAGCACCAATAAAAGTAAGCCCAACAAAGAACCAATAGTAAGAGGCACCCGCCAGCTTCAGACTGCCATCATCATTCTGGATGAAGAGGTTGACCAGCATGGCTACTACATTGCCGAGCGAGATACTGATGAGGTAATAAGTCATGATGAAAGACTTCATGCTTTTGGGGGCCTGAGTATAGGCAAACTCCAGGGTGGTAACGGAGATCAGAATCTCTGCAGCGGTGAGTAAGACATAGGCGCCAAATTGATAGAGAATTGTAGGTTTTAAGCCTGCCTGAATCTTGTATTCGGCCAGGGCGCAGACTCCAAAAGAAGCACCGGCCAGGATCATACCCACGCCGATTTTTCTGAGCGCACTAAAGTTGAGGTGCTTGTTGATGACCGGATAAAAGATGTAGGTGAAAATGGGTATCAGCAGCAGAATGAAAGCAGGGTTGACCGCATTCATTTGTCCTTCGAGTAGCTCGAACTGATAGAAACCCAGATTGACATTTCGATCCATTAGTGTTGCCTGCTGCACCCATTTGGAACCTGTTTGCTCAAACAGAGACCAGAAGAGTGCGGCGCAAAGGTAGATCGGGGCCAGGTTGAGAATGGCTTTTTTGCCTTCGGGAGTAAGCAGGTCTGAGAAATATTGTTGCGTGCCTACCGGCTCCATGGACCGATAGCGGTTTCTACCCATCCAGAAGATGATTGTGGCGAGCAACATTAGTATGCCGGGAACGCCAAAGGCCACAGACGGACCGTAGTGCTCCAGCAAGTAGGGCGTAATCAATGCTGAAAGAAAAGCGCCGACGTTAATGGAGATATAGAACCAACCAAAAATCTTGTCAAGCAGGGTCTCGTTCTTCGAACTAAATTGATCGCCCACATGGGCAGAAACGCAGGGCTTAATTCCACCTGCACCGATGGCGATCAGAGAGAGTCCAAGGCCTAGTCCGAGGGTGGTCTCGTCCATAGCCAGGGCAAGATGACCGAGGCAGTAGACGATGGACAGAATGATAATGGTTTTGTACTTGCCCCAGAAAATGTCGGCGATCAAAGCGCCAAACAAGGGTAGGAAATAATTGGCAGTAGAGAAGGCATGGTACCAGACATTGGCCTGTTCGTCGCTCATTACGGCTAGTTGTCCATCGCTGTTGACCAGGTGCTGGGTCATGAAAACCATGAGGATGGCTTTCATGCCGTAGAAACTGAATCGCTCCGCCGCCTCATTACCGATAATGTAGGGAATGCCTGGCGGCATCTTTTGGCTAATTGCCGGACTGTTACTCATCTTTTTGGTAGGCATTTGTGGCCAGGAAGTATAGCAGGCCGAATAAAGCAAGGGCAGACAATAGGCCAGGCAAACCGCCATAGCTCTTGTCTACCATTTTGAAAATGGTTGCATTGCCGGCAATGGCAAAGGGTATGGCCAGGAAGATTCCCATGAGCGCCTCACCCGTAATCAATCCAGAGGCAAAGAGCAAACCTGTTTGTTCGCTTCGTTGACTTTTCTCTTCATGTAAGGCCCTGCTGTGATTTCCTTTTCGGGATTCTGAATAGCGATGAACGAGCCAGGCAAGGATACCGCCCAGCATAATGCCGCTATCCAACTCAAAAGGCAGATACATACCAACTGCAACTGCCAGCACAGGGATGCGCCATGCGCTACCTCGTTTCTCCTGTATACGATCCAGTAGAATGATGATGATTCCGAGTACCACACCAATGCCCATGAAATCCCAAGGCAAATTGCCGCCAAATACGCCATCAGCTACGCTTTGCATTAAGCCGGCTTGCGGGGCTGTGAGGCTGTCGGGATTGGCCTCGGTTTTGGGGCCAAATCCAAACACACCATGAAGCAGTGACAACACTATCGGCAGCACCAGGGCAGCTCCTAATACGCCGATCATTTGCATGATTTGAAGCTTGCGCGGTGTAGCGCCTAGTAGATGACCTGCCTTGAGATCTTGCATGTTGTCGCCGGCTATTGCCGCTGCACAGCAAACGACTGCGCCAATTAAAATTGCGGCAGCAGCGCCGGAAGCAGGATCTTCTCCACCCATGAGTGCCAATAGCACCAGTGAGGAGGTCAACACAGTGGCGATGGTGACACCGGAAATCGGATTGTTGGAGCTACCGACCAGTCCGGCCATATAGCCTGCGACTGCCGAAAACAAGAAGCCGGCTACCACCATAAAGAGCGCCATCATGATGGAGATGGGCACGTGTTGAATTTCGCGTAGATAGATAATAAAAATCGGAACTACCAACATGGCAATACCAATCAATACCCAGGACATAGGTGTGTCCAGTTCAGTACGCAGTTTTGTTGTTTGATCGTTTGCGCTGGATTGGAAAGCGGATTTGGCTTCGCTCAGTGCAGAACCCAAGGCTGACCTAATGCTAACCAGCGCCCAAAGCCCCCCAACCAGCATGGCTCCCGCTCCCAGGTACCTGATCTTAGCGTTCCATATCTCATAACCCATAGCTACCGTATCTTCGGAGGTGGCACCTGTCAGGGCGACGTATATGGGAATGGCTATCCACCAACTGATGACTCCCCCGGCGAATACGAGCGTGGCTATTCGAAGTCCTACAATATAGCCAACGGCAAGCAGTGCCGGGGCACCATTGATTCCGAAGTAGGCAAAACCCTTATCGCCGATCATGGTGGCACGCTCCCAGATGCTATCGAAAAGTTTGAACCCAGTATCGCACATCTTGATGACGGCACCCAGCAAGAATCCTAGTCCCAAGTATTTGATGCCTCCTCCTCCTTCGGTACCCGTTTTAAGGACTTCTGCCGTTGCGATGCCTTCCGGAAAGGTGAGTTTCTGCCTTACGATCAGGGCAGATCTGAGTGGTATGGTAAACAAAACACCTAGCACCCCACCACATAGGGCAATACCTGCTGTTTCGAAATAGTTGAAGGTGGTCCAGTAGTTCATCAGCACCAGGGCTGGGAAGGTAAAGATGACCCCAGCTGCCAAAGACTCTCCTGCAGAGGCAGCCGTCTGAACCGCATTATTCTCCAAAATGTTGCTACGAGGGAAGAGCCTAAAGATGGCCATAGAGATAACTGCTGCAGGTATGGATGCGGAAACCGTCATTCCTACCAGCAATCCCAGGTAGGCATTGGCTGCGGCTAAGACGCCAGATAAAAGAAAACCGAGAATAACGGCTTTAAAAGTCACCTCGGGTAAAACAATGTCTGGACTGATGTAGGGGCGGTCGGATTTTTCCATACGTGTAGCTAAATTAAGCAGAGGACGGAGGCAAGCAACGGCAATCAGCGCATTTGCGCAGAGGGCTGATGCTCATTCTCTAAAAATAGCCAATTGCAAATAATATGGCGTAAAATACCAGTTCTATTTAAACGATTAGGTCTGCTGTCTTATCTTAGACCCGCAATAGCAGGTATTCTGCGGAGGTATCTAATCGAGGATCTTTCGTATCAACTTTGAGCATAACTAACAAAACAGCATGAAAATTTTTAACGGTCTCACAGCAGCATTTATGGTTTGCTTCTTTTGTTTGGCTACAGCAGTCAATGGGCAAGACATACTTATCCCATCATCTGGTGGCTCTGGAGAGGAAAAAAAGGAATCCAAAGAAAAAGAGGAGGAGCCAAGAGACGACAGCAAGACAAACACCGGTACAAATAATAATGGCAAGTCCAACTCGGTAAAGAAAGGACAGAGTAAGAAGGTGGATGCTAAGTCGAAGAGTGGTGGTGGATTGAACTTTTTGAAATCGGGCAAGTGGTTTCTAGAGCCAAACTTCCCCTCACTGTGGGCAGACAATAACGGCTTTAACTTCAACGGTGGACTCGCTTTGGGCTATCGATTCACTCCAGGTTCAGAAGTAGGTATGGGCCCCACTTTTGCCTACCAAACTTTTAGAGTGCAAGGTGTCGATATAAGGACAAGTGCTCTGGGATTTAGAACCTTTGGCAGGGCCATGCTGTTCCAGTCCATGTTTGGACATGCCGAGTATAGTCTTACCAGGTTTTCTAATAATGGGGAGACCTATACACTCGATCAGTTCCCTGTAGGTGGTGGATGGCGACAAAGTATTGGGGGCAATAGCTATCTCAACGCAATGGTACTATACAATTTGCTTCACGATGACGATACCTATGGTTCTCCCTTTATTTATGGCTTCTCAGTTACTACCGGCATGAGCGGTTTAGGAGGAGCGAGGATGAGATAACAGTCAGATCAAAATCTGTTACAAGGGCCGTATTTGCAAAGGAAGAGGTGTAACCTTACCAATCTTTGCATATACGGCCTTTTCACCTTAAATATGTCGTGCAAGAACTTCCACTAGTGCTGCCAACCAATCAGATAAACATTTAGCATAAATTTCACTAACTTCCCTCTTATTTATTTATGAGGGTGACCGCTAATGGTTCCTTAGATTGAAAGATATAGCTAAATGAGCATTAAGAAGATAATCCCCATGTTTTGTGCCCTGCTGTTTTCGCTGCAAATGCGGGCGCAGGAGTTAAGCCTGGATGAGCGAATCAATGAGGCTTTCGAACCCATTGCCGATTGGTGGGGCTGGTTGGTACTTTATCCTATTCCCCTCTTTGGCAAGAATATTCCGATAGTGTTGATTTTGCTGGTGCTGGGAGCCCTCTTCTTTACGCTCTATTTTGGATTTGTGAACATTAGACGCTTCCCGCTGGCCATAAACGTGGTGAGGGGCAAGTATGACGATATAGAAAAAGCCTCCGGGCCAGGCGAAAAGCTAAACGTAAATGTAGAGCCAGACGGCGACATCGTTGACACCATTCGAGATGAAAGCCATGAAGGTGAAGTGAGCCACTTTCAGGCCCTGGCTACAGCCGTCTCCGGTACGGTTGGTCTTGGAAACATAGCCGGTGTAGCCCTGGCCATTGCATCTGGTGGCCCCGGTGCCACCTTCTGGATGATCATCTGCGGACTCTTAGGTATGTCTACCAAATTTGTAGAATGTACGCTTGGGGTTAAGTATCGGGATATCGGTGCAGATGGAACGGTATACGGTGGCCCCATGTATTACCTTTCTAAGGGATTAGGAGAGCGAGGTTTTGGCGGCTTAGGGAAAGTTCTGGCAGTAATCTTCGCGGTACTCTGTGTGGGCGCCTCCTTCGGAGGTGGTAATGCTGCCCAGTCCAACCAGGCTGCAATGCAGCTCATCTCTCTGTTTGGAATAGAAGGGGGTGCCGCAGGTACGCTCGTAGGTGTAGTACTCGCGGTGATCGTCGGAATTGTGATCATCGGTGGAATCAAGCGAATCGCTTCTGTAACAGAGAAACTGGTCCCAGCGATGGCAGTGATATACGTACTCGCTTGTCTCTTCATCATCTTCAGCAATTTCTCTTTGGTGCCTGGCGCATTAAGCCAAATTTTTACTCAAGCCTTCTCACCGCAAGCCGCCGTTGGTGGTATGCTCGGAGCCATGATTGTAGGTTTCCAGAGAGCTGCATTCTCCAATGAAGCGGGCGCAGGATCTGCGTCGATTGCACACTCAGCTGTAAAAACAAAATACCCGGCATCAGAAGGATTGGTAGCGCTACTAGAGCCATTTATTGATACCGTGGTTATCTGTACCATGACTGCTTTGGTGATCATCCTATACAACACTAACAGCATTTTTGAATATGGTAAGGATGTCATCATCGATGGTGAAAAAGTGGAGGGAGTAGTACTCACTTCAATGGCATTCGCCGACTCCATCTCCTGGTTCCCGATGATATTGACAATTGCCGTGGTGCTATTTGCCATCTCTACCATGATCTCCTGGTCTTACTATGGGCTGCAAGCCTGGATGTATCTGTTTGGCAAAAGCAAAGCTGCCGATCTTGCCTACAAGATCATTTTCTGTATATTCATTGTAATCGGTGCTGCGGCTAACATGGATGCTATCTGGGGTTTCTCAGACGCGATGATTCTCGCACTGGTTTTCCCAAATATGATTGGACTATTCTTCCTTGTGCCGAAAGTACGTGAGGAAATGAGCAAATACACCAAAGCCATCGGAAAGTAAATTACCAGGTCTGATTGCTTATCGGCCATGATTATTCAAAAAAAGGTTTGGTCAATTTGTGGAATCTGCTGCTTGCAGTACTCTATAGGTTGACCAAACTTTTTTGTATGAAACCTATACGAGAATACTTCAGCTTTTCTGCCAGCGATAGAAATGGAATGATCATTGTCATTCTGATCCTTTGGACCATTGTACTATTGCCCAGGTATTGGCCTGAGAAGCAGATTAGCCAGGATGAGGCTGCTCGCTTCATTGCCCTGAGCGATTCGCTGCGAAAGCAACAAAGACCAATTGCCAGCTACAAAGACAGCAACAAAGAATCCAGGCAAGAAGGACAAGCTGACAAGAAGCCAGCCCCTGCGCCTGCCAAACTCTTTCCTTTTAACCCAAACGAACTCGATTATCAGACTGCGGTGGCACTGGGAATTAGGTCCAAGTTGGCTCGCACCATTGAGAAATATTTGGCCAAGGGTGGTAGCTTTCATAAGGCCAGCGATCTGAAGAAGATATACGGAATGGGAGAAGAGACCTATGCCCGTCTGGAGCCCTATGTGCGCTTTGAGTCTTCCAAAGCTCCTCCCAAATCCAAATCCATGGCCATAGCAGAGAGCTCACCGGCTGCAGCCGTGGAGCCGGGAGTCCAGCAATCGCCCAAGAAGGCCACTCAAAAGCTTCCTGAGATTCCGAAAGAGTTTCAAAAGAAGAAGAAAAAGAAGCGCAAGAAGAAGTGGCAAAAGAATCCCATCGACATCAATAAATCTGACACGGCGCAGTGGAAAAAGATAAGGGGCATTGGCTCGGTGCTCGCCAGCCGTATCGTCAAGTATCGGGATCTCCTGGGTGGCTTTGTACGCAAAGAGCAAATCCGCGAGGTTTATGGTATCGAAGAGCAACTGGCCCAGGAAATCGACGAAGTGCTGTTTACGGATGTCAATTTCAAACCCAAGCAGATCAACATCAACACAGCGGAGTTTGGCCAGCTACTCAAGCATCCTTATGTTGCTTATGAGGATGCCCAGAAGATTGTAAACCTCCGCCAAAAAGGAGGAGACTTTGGCAACATTGAGGAGATCAAATTTAGCAATGCAATGGATCATGGAATGTTCGAAAAGCTCCGCCCCTATTTGACGGTGAACTAAAGGGTGGCTTGGTTAATTTTTTTGGAGCGATACAGAATCCCTCCGCGCTACCGGGCTCCCTGCTCTCCGTTTCAATGGGGGCACTGCTGCACTGCTTCGCTGCACCTGCAGGTCTGTCTGTTTTGGCAGCCAGGCCCTGCAGGGCGACTCAGCGGTGCAGCAGTGCCCCCATTTCCTCTTCGATCAGGGCTATTTTGAAACTTCAGATGGCCGTGCCAGAGTGAGTAAAACCTATTTCGCCTGCCAGAAAAAGGACTTTGCTCATATTAATGAAGTAGCCAATTACGGTCCTTGAGCGGAGCCGAAAGGCCCGCTATTGGCGGACTACGGAGCTGGTAATGAGCATCGCAGTCGCCAGTCGCCAGTCATCAGTTGCCCGGCGTGACGTCCCCGTCGCGCCGACCGCTTGGTTGGTCGTCGATTTCCATTGAGGGAGATTGTTGCTTCGACAATTGCATTGTCCAATAGACTATCGTAAGTAATCGTGTTGCTGGTGAGAGGAATGATTGCTGCGAAGCAAAACTACCTTTTGGTGCTTCGCTGACTTTGGGTTGCGATGAGAAACACGTTTACTTATCATAGCTTGTTCTCCAAAGGATTTGAAGAACTGCTCGAATTGGAGGCTGTTTCGGACATCACGAGACTTACAAAGCTGTCGGAGCGACGGAGACGTCACGCCGTGCGGCCGAGTCCAAAATCCACAGTCCCTCATTCCCAAATCCCATCGGCAACAGCTCCTATTAAGAAATGGCTGCGCGGAGGAGTCCGTTGGCAAAATAGCCCTGATGGTAGCGGAATGCGGGTGCTATGCAGGGGACTGAGCGCCCAGCGGGCGGGGCTGCATTAGCAAGACCCGCCCGCTGGAGCAGCGAAGCCCCTGCATAGTGCCCGCATTATAGCGGACAGCAGGGAGACCGCCAACGCGATGGTGATCGCTTCGCTCCTTCTATCGAACGACCAGGAACCGCAGCGCTTTATTTTGTCCATGCCCTTTGAGCCTGATTAAGTAGAAGCCGCTGGGCAGGGACGAAACATCGATCTCGTAGTGCTCGGATTCTACTTCTCCCTCTAGGCGCGTTCGGCCTATATAGTCGTAAATTGTGTAGGACATCGGCCAATCGACATCACGTAGTCGTAGAAACTCCTGTACCGGATTGGAAACGATCATGGAGGGGCTGATTTCAGGGGTTTCTTCGCAAGGAGCTTTTGGTTCCACTTCGTAAGCGCTACCACTTAGGTCGTTTGCATAGATGTATAACTCATTTTCAAAGGTCCGAATCAATTCTGGGTGGGCATCGCCAAACAGATCGACGGGAATAAGCCTGCTCTGCCCATTGGCTTGCCAGCCCAAATGCTCGGACTCAAAGTTGATTGCGCCTTCATTGCTGTGCAAGCTAATCGCCCCGCTGATATCTGCCGAGAGAAGATCCCGATCTCCGTCAAGATCATAATCCAATGTTGTGTATGGAAGAGCCACTGCAACGGTCCCAGTAAAATCGTTTACCTCAAAAACCCCTTCACTCACTTGTAGTATTAGGTGCTCGCCCTGCGCACCGAAATTGAGAAAATCCACTAGTCCATTCTGGTCGAAATCATCCAGGGCAACTGCTCCATCAAAGTGATAGGAAGTCGTTACTGCTTCCCCGGGTAGGAAGCCGTTTTTACGATTATTTCGATATACCACAAACTGGCTAATGCCATTTTCTAAAACACGCGCCACCGCATCAGTATAACCGTCTTGATCTATATCGGCCAAAAGCAGATTGAAGGAATATCCGCCATTGGCTTCTAAGGTTTTGGCTGGCTTCCAGTTGCCGCACTCTCCATCCTGATACCAAATGAGACCATCATGTATGTTCC
>JAHDEE010000235.1 GCA_020629005.1 Chitinophagales bacterium | reverse complement strand
TCGTAAAGCATCCACACTGTGATTTGCATCGCGCGGTGGTTCAAGGCGCACATAGGAGCGTAAATGGAGTAGCTGTGGCTGGCACTGAGCGCTCGCGGATGGGGGCTGTGACTTAGGAGCAGACCGCAGCCGTGATGCAGCGAAGGCCAGCCACAGCTGCTCCATTGCAGCGGATAGCGGGACTACAGTTGCTACGACCGGGTCTGTATTGCTCCTAATTTTCTTCCAAATAAAAGCTATGGGAATCACTTCATTGGTCGAGTTAGACAGTCTAAATAAAGGCTTTAGTTTATTGTGTTAAATGTTGTTCATAGCTTAGAGGGCATTGTGAGCTAAAGTGCTGCCTGCCAGCGTAAAAAAGTGCGAGTTAAAGATTGTGAACCAGGCTAAAATTGTGCTCATAAGTTGTAAAAAAAGCCTACTTTGACGAAAAATTTGATGAATGATTAGTGTTGAAAATCTGCGCAAGGAATTCAAGCTTAATAAAGAGAAAAGGAAAGAACTGGGGACGTGCGAAACGATGATCCGGGTGGTAAATGACATTTCTTTCGAATGTAAACCGGGGCGCATTTTTTCCTTGCTGGGACCTAACGGGGCGGGCAAAACTACAACCCTGCGTGTGATTGCGAGCATCATTAAACCCAGTGCCGGACGTGTGACTGTGGCAGGAATGGATGTGGTAGAAAATCCACTTGGGGTGAAGCAAAAGCTTGGTTTTCTTACTGGCTCAACGGGGCTGTACCACCGCTTGACGGCTGACGAGTTTATTAAATACTTTGCAGACCTATATAATGTGCCGAAGCAGGTATTTGAGGAGCGTAAAGATAGGTTGTACACGCTGCTGGACATGCATGATTTTGCCCGGAAGCGGTTGGGACAATTGTCGACCGGAATGAAACAAAAGGTATCTATTGTTAGAACCATCATTCATGATCCGGATGTAATTGTGTTTGATGAGCCAACATCTGGACTGGATGTCATCAGTGCTGCCAATATCATCAATTTGGTAAAGGATTGTAAGGCGGAGGGAAAGACTGTTTTGTTTTCTTCTCACATCATGAGCGAGGTTGATTTGCTTTGTGATGATTTGGCGATTATTCACAGGGGTAATTTGCTTTATTCAGGAACGATGGAAGAGTATAGGACGAATATGCAGAGCAGCAATTTAACGGCTGAGTTTATTAGGATAGTAAATCAAGCGAGCGCATGAAGAATTATTGGACGATAGTGAAGAAGGAGCTGCTGGATACACTTCGGGATAAGCGGACGATTATTACGATGGTGGCGATACCCTTGTTGGTGTTTCCGGTGTTATTTGCAGGAATGAGTAAGCTACAGTCGATGCAGAAGCAGGAAGAGGAAACCAAGCAGCTCAGAGTGGCTGTGGTGCATAATGGCAATGCTGCGGGACTGGTCGACGATTTGAAGGAGAAGGGGGACTTTGAGTTGATTACGGATCTTGTAGATGTGGATCATGCGGCGATGATAAAGGCGGATAGTTTGGATGCCTTAATTGAGATCGACCCGAAGTTTGATGAAAAGATTGCTCAATTGAAGACGGGTAAAATCAGTTTGCTGTACGAGGCCAAGAGCGAGGTGGATCAGACAGAGAATCGAATTATGAGCATTGTGGAATCCTACGAAGAACGGGTGCTTTCGCAAAGGCTCAGAGGTCAGGATTTGAAGAGCAGTTTTGTGAAACCGATCCGAATCAAGAAGCGAAATTTGTCGACTAAAAAGGAACAGATAGGTCAGACAGTTGGAGGCATACTTCCCTATATATTTGTAATTTTTGGTTTTATGGGTTGCATGTATCCTGCCATTGACTTGTTTACGGGAGAGAAAGAGCGAGGGACTATTGAAACGATCCTAACAGCACCGGTGAATCGATTGACTATACTGTTTGGTAAGATGACTGTTGTGAGTGCGACGGGTATGATCTCTGCCTTGCTTGCCGTCTTGGGCCTTTACCTTACTTTCAAATTTGGTTCGGGGGTACCCGAGATGTTTAAGAGTATGTTATCAGAAATAGTGACCTTCAATTTCCTTGGGGGGCTTTTGCTGATGCTGTTGCCATTGAACATCTTCTTTGCGGGTGTGATGGTTCCGGTGACGATTTATGCGAAGTCTTTTAAAGAGGCTCAGAGTATTTTGACACCTTTTTCTTTTTTGATGTTTGTGCCAATTATTATCGGGATGTTGCCGACGATTGAGATGAGCCTTCCGCTCTCGCTGGTTCCGATACTGAACGTATCACTGGCCAGTAAGGCGATGATTGCGGGTACGCTGCAACCCTTGCATTATATACTGACCATACTGTCTTTGATAGCATTTGCGGTGATTTCGGTGATGTTTTGTATACGTTGGTTTGAAAGTGAAGCAAACGTGCTGCGTTGATTACTTTGTGTGCGTATGTGGCGGGCAATTTTAGATGCCTTTGCTTATTGTTGGATAAACTAGATATGTGATGGAACGAGGTCCTATAGAGCAGACTAAACTGTGGCTGGACAAATTTATTATTGCCAGGAATATTTGCCCATTTGCAGCCAGCGCCTTTCGGCCTGGGTTGGTACGTTTTCAAGTGAGCCAGGCGAACAGGCCGGAAGATTTACGCAGAGATTTTAAGGCGGAAGTGGACCTTTTGATTAGAACCAAAGCCAGCGAGATAGAAACGACCTTGCTGATTCACCCCTTTTGTTTACAAGACTTTGAGCATTACTGGAGCTTTGTGGGCCAGATGGAAGAGGAGCTTCAATATCAGGGAGCGGATACTTATGTGCAGGTGGCGAGTTTTCACCCGCAATATCTATTTGCCGGCTCCGACGAGTGTGATCCCGCCAACTATACCAATCGTTCTCCTTATCCGATGTTGCATTTGCTTAGAGAGGACAGTTTAGATGAGGCCATAGATGCATACGGGGAAACGGAGGAAATACCAGAGAATAATATCAAAATGCTTCAAAAGATCGGCTTGCCAGAGATCAGGAAAATACTGGATAATTTGTAAGCTATGCTACAAGGACTCTTTCGAAGCTAATTGATCGCTTTTCATTTCGTATCTTGATTGTATAATCACGATACTATGTTCAAACATTACCTGCTTCTCGTTTTCAGTGTAGCTCTGTTTCTTGTTTTCTCCTGTGAAAAGGACGAGAACCCGGATGTCGATCCGAATCAAAATCCCACCGATACTCTTTCGACGGATACGCTTTCGACGGATACGCTTTCGACGGATACGCTTTCGACGGATACACTTGGCACAGACACGCTAGATACCGACACTATTCAGGAACCTGAAATGCTTCCTTGCAATGGCGACACGAGTCTCTGCGGAAAGCGATACAACGAAATGGTTTTTGCGATTACCCACAATGCGCATGCAGATACAGGAGACTTTAGCCCCTTTGCAGCCAACCAAAACCATACGATTGCGGATCAACTTGAGAATGGTATTCGTGCTATCAATATTAAGGCCTACTACACGGACGATGAAAGTTGCGGTGATCTGGGTATGTATGTCTATCATGGTTTTCCACTGCTTGGCTGTGTGCCTCTTTCAAAATCGATGAACGAAGTAGCGGCATTCATGGAGTCCAATCCAAGAGAGGTCATCACGATGGCTTTTGAGGGATCGGTGACTCCGGAGCAGCTCTTTCCGGAATTGGATGCCGCTGGCATTTCACAATATCTCTATGACCATACTTTTGGTGCTCCCTGGCCAACTATGGGCGAACTGCTTGACAGCGGGAAACGCTTAGTCGTGCTTGTAGGGGCCGGTTCGGATCAGGATTATGAGGGCATTATGCCTCTCTGGGAATTCCGGCAAGACAATGAATACGCCTATGAAACTCCGGAGCAGATGGTGGAGTGTGTGCCGGTTCGCGGAAATTTCGACAGTGATCTGTTCCAGATTAACAATTTCCTTACCAACATCACCCCACAGCCTGAAGGTACGCATGTGGTCAACGAGTACGAGTTCCTCAAAGCCCGGGTTCAAAACTGCATCAATGAAACGGGCTTGTATCCCACCTATGTGATGATCGATTTTTATGAATTTGGGGACGTATTGCGTGTTGTGGATGAATTGAATGGTTTGTAGGGCAACTTCAAGTCATATTCGCTAGCTCTCAAGGCATATTCGTAGACCTTGATCCAATATTCGCGATCAAAGCCATCTATTTCAGGCAATTAGGAATACAAATTAAGGGCCAACCAAAACACTTTAGTAAAATAATTTTTTATTCTTTTTTGAGCCCGCTAGAGCGAGGCTAATAATGCCTTTCGCAAACTAAACCCACCTTTTACATAGATAAGTGTTCCATATTCGCTTATTCTGTTTGCCAAAAAAACTATACATTTGGCACATAAACCCTTTATTCACCTAAAATTGAATCCTCTGAAAAAAACAATCCTGTTTTTAATCCTCGTTACGCCTATATAATAAAACTGTAGTGTATTAGCAGTTCCTGGAATTGCTATGCCTACACGAAACTTTATTTAACCCATATGAATGCTGGGCATGGGAAAACTATGCCCACTCAGCATTCAAGAAAACTTTTTGATTATGTTTAGACTGACAACTTTAACTGCAATCATTGCAGTTATGTCATTGTTTATCGGGACCGATCAGGCAAATGCTTACAATCCATGTTCGTGTGGATTTGAGGTAGACATCACCGGAGGTTCAGGTGGCAATGCTGGCACCCCAGCGGAATCTTACAATGTGACTGTTGAGATTGAGAGCAATGGTAGTTACGAATTGAGTGGTGATCACTTCAGCTCTCCAGTAGTGTTGGAAATCTGCAATTCGGGACATAACGGTGACAATGGTCCTACTTCAGATTCTCACACCGTGAGCGGCTTGACTGCCGGGACTGGCTATCAATTGTCCATCAAGAACTTACACACCGACTGTGTACAGAACGTCACCTACGATCTCGTGAATCTTCAGCTAGTGATTACCAGCGGTGCTGGCAGTTGCAACGAAGGATGCACTGCTGACGACTGTGATATGTGGGTCAAGCCTAGACAAACCAAGGCTTATGTCTATGCTTATCCACATCAGGGGGTAGACCATCAGATTTCCTGGAGAATCAAGCCACCTCCAGGATTTATCGGTTTGTTCACCGACATGCCGGTAACACAGAGCCACTACACTAAGATCGAGAACCTGGCGCCTAACACTGAATATCAGGTTCGGATTCGTGAGAGATGTGGCCGGTTCACTTTTACACCCTGGTCTGAAATTCTTGACTTTACGACTTTGCCTTAGTAGGGCAATTGAAATGATTTGAACAAACAAGGCCTGGAAGGAAGCTATCTCTCCAGGCCTTGATACTCTTTGCAATTGTGAAATTCGCGGTTTACAACAAACTCTTAAACCTAGGCCGCTTCGGAGTTATATCTCCTAGTCGCTCCTTCTTGTTGGCTTCGTAGGCACTGAAATTACCTTCAAAGTACACCAATTCACCTTCGTCTTCATAAGACAAGATGTGCGTGGCTAAACGATCAATAAACCAACGGTCGTGAGAGATGATGAGCACACAACCAGCGAAGTTTTCTATGGCCTCTTCCAGTGCTCGGAGTGTATTTACATCGATGTCGTTGGTAGGCTCATCGAGCAGTAGCACATTGCCTCCTTCTTTTAGCGTCATCGCAAGATGCAGTCGGTTACGTTCTCCACCAGAGAGCACACCCACTTTCTTTTGCTGGTCACCGCCATTGAAATTGAACTTGCTTAGATAGGCTCTGGCATGTACATCTTTGCCGGCGATATTTAGAAACTCAGCTCCCTTGGTCACCACTTCGTGAATCGACTTCTCAGGAATCAAATCTTTATGCGATTGATCCACATAGGCCATCTGCACGGTCGTTCCAATATCGATGCTGCCGCTATCGGGCTGCTCTTCGCCCATCAGCATTCGGAACAGAGTAGACTTACCAACTCCGTTTGGACCAATGATTCCCAATACCGCATTTTTGGGAACGGACATGCTGAAATTTTCGATTAATACCCGATTATCGTAGGACTTCGTTAAGTTTTCGATTTCTATCACCTTATCACCCAATCTTGGCCCAGGCGGAATATAGAGTTCCAACTTTGCCTCGCGCTCCTTCACCTCCGCATTGCTCATCGTCTCGTAGGCATTTAGCCTTGCCTTACCCTTAGACTGCTTTGCTTTCTGTGACATACGCGACCATTCCAGCTCGCGCTTTAGTATCTTTTGCCGCTTAGACTCTGCTTTCTCTTCATTGGCCAATCGGTTTGATTTCTGTTCCAACCAGGAGCTATAATTTCCTTGCCAGGGAATGCCTTCTCCCCTATCCAATTCCAGAATCCAGCCAGCCACATTATCAAGAAAGTATCTATCGTGGGTAACCGCTATGACGGTACCCGGGAAAGACTGTAGAAACTGCTCCAGCCAATGCACACTTTCCGCATCCAAATGGTTGGTAGGCTCGTCCAGTAGCAAAATATCAGGCTTACTTAGGAGCAAACGACACAGCGCAACTCTCCTGCGCTCACCGCCCGAAAGCACTTTCACGGGCGCATCATCCGGAGGACAACGCAGCGAATCCATGGCAACTTCCAGCGTATGATCCAGATCCCAGGCATTTAAGTGATCCATCTTTTCCAGCCACTCCCCTTGTTCTTCTATCACCTTCATCATGGCATCATTGTCCATGGGCTCCGACAATTTTGCAGTTACTGCTTCATAGGCGTTCACCACATCTACAATATGCTGTACACCCTCTTGCACCACTTCCTTTACCGTTTTAGACTCGTCCAATTCCGGTTCCTGAGCCAGGTAGCCAATCTTATATTCTTTGTCGAAGGTCACCTTTCCATCAAAGTCCTGATCCAGACCGGCGATGATTTTGAGTAGAGATGACTTACCGGCACCATTGAGTCCCAGCACACCAATCTTGGCACCATAATAAAAGGAGAGCCATATATTTTTAAGTACTTGTTTAGAAGGAGGATAAATTTTACTCACCCCTTCCATCGAGAATATCACTTTCTTATCAGACATGCTTGATTTTGGTTTTTTGGTTTTCTGTTGCGCAAATAATCTCGCTGCGCCCAGGAATTCGGCTGTGAAGATAATAATTTTTTGGGGCTGCGAATCAACCTTCGTCGCACTGGCCTTGGCGTAAAAAACACAACAAACCCACCTTTACGGCAGGGCTCGTTACCCAGGTATTCTTATCTTCGTGATATAGCACAAAATTGTGCCTGCACCAATCTCACCGAGCATGGAAATCATAAAAACAGATCCCAGCAGATTTGATAGCATCAAAGACTTTCCTTACAAGGAAAATTTTGTGCAGTTCGATCACGTGCAAATGCATTATATCGATGAGGGTAACGCGGCCAGCGAAGAGACTATCCTTGCCATTCATGGGGAGCCAACCTGGTCTTACCTCTATCGAAAGTTTATTCCGACACTTAAGGATTACCGGTTCGTTGCTCCCGATCTCATTGGTTTCGGTAAATCAGACAAGATTGTAAAGTGGAAGGACTATTCCTTCGAACTGCATTTTCGCTCCCTTCAAAATTTCGTACACAAACTAGACCTACAAAACATCACGGTGATTGTGCAGGATTGGGGCGGCCTGCTTGGCCTTAGCCTGGTCGGTGCCGAGCCGGAGCGGTTCAAGCGGGTGGTTATCCTCAACACCTTCTTACCGGTTGGTAAGCCCCTGCCGACTTTCTTTAAAATGTGGCAGGCTTATTCCCGGCATCATCCCAATCTGCCCATCGGATCGATCATTCAAAAAGGCAGCCATACCACGATCAGCGACGAGGTGCTGGCCGCTTATGAGGCTCCCTTCCCAAGCAAAAAACACAAAGGCGGCGCCATCTCCTTCCCACAATTGGTCCCTTCAGATCCAAGTCACGGAGGAGTGCCGGAAATGAAGAAGGCCCGCGAGGTGCTTTCCCAATGGCAAAAACCCTCTCTGGTTTTGTTTTCTGACAAGGACAAAATTCTCGGTCAGGGCTACAAGCTGTTCCACGGCATTATCCCCGAATCGGGACTCAACAAGCGGGGCACCATTCACGATGCCGGCCATTTTTTACAGGAGGAAAAGGGAGAAGAAATTGCCGGCTGGGTCAAGCGCTTCATTGAAGGTGAGCTTTAATCATTGCTCAAGTGGCAAAATCCTTTTTATTGTTTGGAGCGAAGCGTCATCCCATCGCGCAAACACCCGTCCAGCTCTCCGTTCCAATTCGCTACTCATCTGCCTGCTCCAGCTCTGGCACTGCCGTCTCCTCCTAAGGTCGGAGCCATCATTGCCAGGCTTACGCCACGGCAGCTGAGCAGCTCATTTCCTCTTCGATCTGGGCTATTTTGCAAGCTCTGCCCTACGCGCTCTTATGCCTTGCAAAGAGGAAAATATTCGCAAAAAAGCCCTAAACAGAAACTAAGAAAAGTTGACGTCGAAGTACAAGTCTTTCATCGGAATTTTCAAATCCAGGCTTTGCAAATACAACTCCGAATCGAAGCCCTCTGTTCTGGTAATCTGCCAGAGGTCTGTTTGCGGTCTCTTGTAAAACAACTCAACCTGAGCCCTGCTTTGCTCCACCAGTACATACTCTTGTAAACCGGGAATTTGACGATACAAGTGAAACTTATCACCACGGTCGTAATCCGCTGTCGACTTGGACAGGACCTCAACAATAAGTATTGGACTAATCACTGCATTCGCATCGTGTTGTGAGGTTTGCACTTCTCCGCATACAACCATTGCATCCGGATACACAAAGCTATTCACAGTTTCGATAGCCAATTTCACTTCGCTATTTAGCGCTTTGCAGCCCTTGCCAGCAGTAGCTAATCCTGCTCTGATCTCAGAATAGATATTGCCTGAGAGTAAACCATGATTCAGGGTGCCGCCTGCTAATGCAAAGAGCTCACCATCGTGATACTCATACTTAATGTCGCTTTGTTGTTCCAGTTCTCTGTATTCCTGAATACTGTAGTCTGACCGCTCCATCCCTAAAGGTACAGCACTCTGCCTGTCACCGCAAGCTCAAGCAACTGATCCAGCCCCTTTTGGTGCATGAATTGCTGATTTGCAAAGGAATTCCACCATTTACAAATTTCCGCTATCTTTAATTTAGGGATAGAGAATCAATAAAGTCCATTTTGACTTGCTAGAAATGATTTATCCTTCGTTATTTTTCTCCACCAGC
>JAHDEE010000234.1 GCA_020629005.1 Chitinophagales bacterium | reverse complement strand
CAAAATAGCCCCGGGTGCAGCGGCTATGAGCCGCCCAGCAGCGCCAGTGGAGCCCGCTGGATGGTGGCTGGCCCAAAGGCCAGACGCCAGGCAGCGAGGCGGAACAAGCTGATGGGTGGTGAATAATAGCGGAACACGGGAAGGCAGGTAGCGCGATGGGATTAAGTTTCGCTCCGAATTTAGATCAAAAAAAATGTCTTTGGAACGAGTCTTGAGCCTACGATACTGTATCTTGCCACACAAATCGAACAAAAACTTAAAGCAGTTGAAATGATGAACATAAAAAGACTATCCCTACTCTTGATTTTTTTATTTAGCGGCATGAGCGCACATGCTCAATTTTCGACTTTTGATCGGGTCTATGAAACTACGATGGCATCGCCAGTGGTGATTGGAGACAAGTTCGTTTTTGTATCTAACAATGAAGCTTACGGTACTGAGCTTTGGGTGAGCGATGGTACTACATCGGGTACAGAAATACTATTGGATATCGAGCCTGGACCAGATGATTCCTCACCGAACCACTTGACGCTCGCTGGTGGCAAAGTATATTTTATGGCTCAAAACAGTACCTTTGGGCGCGAGCTGTGGGTAACTGATGGAACTGCTGGTGGAACAATGATGCTCAAAGACATCTTTCCTGGTGAGCAGGGACATGATTATTCCTTTATCCAGTTGCATGCTCATAATGATCAGTTTTTCGCTTTTTTGACGCAAGATCCGGTTTTGGTAAATCCGGAAATGGAGATGTGGACTTCGGATGGTACAGAGGCTGGTACTGTGAAAGTCAAGACGCTTTGTGACTGTGGAACGCCTGGTGCGATTGCAGATTACAATGGTGACATGTATTTTGCTATGGGTTTGAATTTTTTCAAATCTGATGGAACGGAGGCTGGCACAACCGGTTTAAATGACGATTCTTTTCCGACTTTTTATGGTGAAATTGTAGCCTTTGGAGAGGATCTCTATCTGGTGGATGATTTCGATGACAGAGTATATATTTCTGATGGCGAAACTGCTACCTTGCTTCTGGATGCAACCGGTGGTGCGGCAAGTTCACCTGAGCATTTTCATGAATTCGATGGAAAGGTATACTTCAGTGCTGAGAATAAGATTTATGTTACTGATGGGACCGTTGAAGGTACTATTGAGTTTGCAGACATAAAGCAGGATTGGAACAATACAGGTGGAGACAATGCCCAGCGGTTTTTTGTGTGGAATGACCATTTGTACTTTGTTGGGAAAGATCAAACAACTGAAACTTCACACTTCTATAAGACGGATGGTGACCCGGCTAACATTAGCAAGGTTGCGGAAACGACGGAGTACGGAGCATTTTATGATACGGAGTTTCTGCCTACAGAAGATTACCTTTTTGTCATTGCAAATGGTGAAGTAGTTGTGCTAAATGATGAACTGGAAGGTCAGAATCTTTCTTTACGTCCGAATCCAGAATATACCCTCACAGGCGATAGTTATACGGCTTCGAATTTGCTGATGTTTAATGATCAGTTGTATTTTAGGGCAAACGTAAATTGGACGGATAATGCCATTTGGACCATTGATCCAAACAATATGCTTGTCAGCAATGAGTTGCTTGATGTGGAGCAATTGACCGCTTTTCCGAATCCAAGTGCTGACAGACTTTTTGTAGAAGGTTTGCCAATTGGTTCGAGTTACACGATATGCGCTATGAATGGAAAGCTACTAACACAAGCAATTGCTTCGGATTCTGCCATTGATGTTTCTGCACTCAGCCCGGGAATGTACTTATTGCAGATAGAGAATGATAAGGGATCTCAGAGTCTGAAGTTTGTAAAACAATGATGGCCTCTATAAGTCAGTTGAGTCTGAAATTTATCGGCATATTGTAACGCGTGCTAACCTGGGTTCCGTCTTTTTGTGCCGGAACCCAACGATTGGAGTCGAAGACCTCTTGCAGGGCTTTAAGAGCAGCAGCGCCGAGAGAACCCTGCGGATCAGGATCTCGTAGGATTCGATAATCCTCCACTTGCCCTGAAGCCGCGATGGTATAGCCAATCAAAACCACTCCCTCGCGTTCATCCAGGAGGGCTTCCTGGGGATATTGTAGCTGCTCATAAACTTGCTTGTCGAGTCCTTGCGCTCCTCCTGGAAATTCTGGTAATTTGTCGACAAATTCGTAGACAGGCGGATCGCAGGAAACTTCGACGCCTGCAATTCTCTTGCACCAGCTTCCATCTGTTTTTTGATATCGCGTGATGCCGATGTAATCGACCGCAATGTTCTGATATTTTTCGGGAAGCAGAACTTTGCCTTCCATATCTATGGCCTGGTAATGCCCATCTTTGCTGGCCCAGAAATTTTCCTTATTAGCATCGTAGATTAAGTCGTTGTAGATAAACGGCATTACAGCTTGCTCATCAGCATCGATCAATCCGAATTTGCCCTCATTAGACGCAATGAAATAGAATTCTGCATTGTGCATTATCTCACTCATTGTTTCATACTTGAAGGGCATTACTTTGGTTCCCTGGGCATCGAAGAGGGTTGCTTTGCCATCTTTCTTTGCTACATAGTGTCCGCCTCCGCTGGGACAGGTTACTTCGTCATAGATGACTGCTAGTACTACCTCTCCTTCAGCTGACAGCAAGCCTTGTTTGCCATTATTTTGTACCACAAAATGCTTCGATTCTGGGCTGGCATTCACTCGATCCAGCACCGGCGGGAAAATTTCCTTACCTGCAACTGTGTATAGGCCGATCTTCCCGCGCTTTTCAGCAGTCAGTATATTGCCATCAAGAGTTGGTAGTTCTTCGATGTAATCAAAGTGCATGGGTAAGATCTTGTTTCCCTCAAAATCTATGACGCCCATTTTCCCCTTACTAAGGACGATATATCGATCAGTTCCGACTATGTGCATTACTTTATCCAAAATGGCAGGACAGAGTGTTTTGCCATCGGTACTGTATATGCCTTGTTTGTGCT
The DNA here is from genome assembly GCA_020629005.1 of Chitinophagales bacterium. GTDB lineage: Bacteria > Bacteroidota > Bacteroidia > Chitinophagales > UBA2359 > JAHDDV01. Next base: position 6,272 of record JAHDEE010000234.1, on the reverse strand, counting down.
TCGTGTAACCAATAAAATGGCCCACTTCCCGAATCGTTTCCAGGTCATTTCCGCCAACTGCAATTCCATAAAAATCGAACAACTCGCCTGTGAGGTCTTTTGCATTCAGGTCCGTTAGTCTGAATTGATCTCGTTTATATACCAACAGCGCGGATCGTGAAAGCAATCGGACTTCATCATGCTCTGCTGAGGTAAGAATCTTCCCTTCGACGTTGATCAATCCATACTCCCCATAGCGATAGGTGATGAACAAATCGTCATATTCTGTTTCGATAAGCTCTTCGTAGCGAGTTCGGATTACTTGTCTGTTCTTATGGTCAATAGTTCCGTATTTGTCCCCATCCAGGACTATGAAATACTTATCATTGAGTTTCTCTATGGCATCGTACTGATAGGGAATCACCTTCTTACCAGTCCGGGAATCGATTACGCCATACTTTTTATGGGGTTTTGGCTTTTTACCCTTTTGCTTGATCACCAGATCTTGCGAATGTGCACAAAGGGAAATACAGGCTAGAATTAGAATTGCAATAAAGTGGTTCATTTCTCGAATTTCAGTGCAAAGCAAGGCACAGGCATTCTGATGTTTTAGGAAGAATAACTGTAGCTCGCTAATTAAAGATGCGATCAACACAAATTTACTCACGTATTCGCCAGCGAAAAATTACAAATATTCACCAGGAACATAGATAATCTGCCAAAAAGATTCAATAAAAGCTTGATAATGTAATAGATACGATGAGAATTGCCATTCCCCTAACGGAATATTTGCCGTTGACACAACTATCGTCTTCGTCCTCCTCCAAATCCGCGGTAGCCTCCTTTGAATTCCATGGCTTCGCCTTTGCCGAAGCTGTAGCTGTAACCCAGGTTTATGAAGCGACCTCTTTGGCCTCTTCCATAGGTTTCGAAACCTGGACCAGTAAGCGTGCTTTCGCGGACTCGCGAAGCGAAGATATCTCGCACACTGAGGCTGATTACTGATTTGCCTTTGTTCAATTTGTACCTGGCCCCCAGATCTGCAAATAGCATGGCGGATCGTATGCCTTGTATCATTTTGAGCCTGGAAAGATAATGAGTGGTCAACTCTAGGTCGAGCTTTTTGTTTGCCTTATATTTTCCTTTGAGTTTTCCGCTCCATTCGTCGGCATCGAAATCGAAGACCTGCTGATCGAAGGTGCCTTTTCTTTTGAAATAACTGTAATTGGCATTTCCACTGAAGGTGAGGAATCGGATTGGTGAATACTTAAAATTGAACTCCAGGCCGGTGACATCATTTGTGCCCAAATTCATGGGCATGTAGACGCTAATATTTTCCTCGAAGTTGACCACTCTTGTGATGACCTCGGTGGTGTAGCGATAATAGCCGGTAAGATTGAAGGAAAAGTCTTCAAAAACGAAGATGCTTCCCAATTCGTAAGAATCTGTGTATTCGGGCAAGAGCCGGGGGTTGCCTGTTCTTACACTAAAGTTGTTTCTGATGTTAAAGAAGGGATTTAGGTCCCAGAGTCTAGGACGATAGATTCTTCTGCTATAACCAGCTTGAAGCGAAACTTGCTCTGAAAGTTTGTAGGAGCTGTGCGCAGAGGGAAAGTAGTTGGTAAAATTCTGATCATTTGATTCGTCCGTTTCTGCCAGTCGAGTGTGCAAGTCTGTATTCTCGACTCGCAATCCAAGCTTGAGGCCCCACCTGCCAGCTTCGTAGGCGCCCGTTGCGTAAGCGCCAAAGACCTTTTGATCATACTCAAAGCGGTTGGTCAATCCCGAATTTATGATGTACTCACCATTTATCTCATCCTCGACCTGATATTCATTAGATACCTCATTGTCCACGTATTGAGCACCGGTTTCCAGTGTCCAGTCTTTCTTGAATGGTTTTGTGTAATCCAGATTGAAAGTGTACTTGCCCTCTTCAAATTTTGTTTCTGTTGTTTGATTAGTAATGCTTCCGCTGCCCTCCACCTGAGCTTCGGTAAAGACAGACGATTGGTCCTTGCCAAAGTAATTTCCGATAGCACTAAAGATAAGATCATGTTCCTTGTGATCTTCAAAGTCTCTCTTGTACTGCAGCTCGTACTGAATTTTGGGATTAGTGGCATCTGTACTTTCCTCTCTTTTCCATTGATGCATCAAGGTATCCTCTCCATCCGTCAATCGGAAGTCAAAGTTTGAGGGTTGGTCTTCCACTTCGTAGGCAAGACTGCCAGAGAGGGTAATGACATTATGCTTGTTGATGAAATAGTCTGTGCCCAGGATGAGATTGTAAAAGATTTCGTTTCGAGCCTGTTCGCCAGTTGAGTTTAGTATTTGATTGCTATTGAAGTCTGTGCTTCGGGATCTCCTATCGGTAGGCAATTCCTTGTAGCCAACTCCCAGTTGTGTGAATAGATTAAAATCCTCTGTTCGCTTGCTCATGCTGAGGCCCAGGCTGTGATTGTGCGGCACTCCTGTATTGAATGTAACGGAGCCAGTAAGTCCCTTCTTTTCATTTTTCTTGAGTACAAGATTTATGATTCCAGCAGTTCCCTCGGCTTCGTATTTGGCTGAAGGATTAGTGATCACTTCCACCTTTTCCAGCATTTCTGCGGTAATTGTCCCCAGCGCATTGCCTTCCTCACTTGCGAGCACCGAAGGCTTTCCATTGATCAGTATTTGCACTCCACTGCTACCTCTCAATGTGATCCCTCCTTCTATATCCACGTTGACCGAGGGCACGTTATTGAGGACCTCAAGAGCACTTGCTCCAGTAGAGCTCAAGTCCTTTCCTACATTGAAAACGCGTTTATCCAGCTTGAATTCTGTGGTTGACTTCTCCCCTCTTACAACAACTTCGTCGAGGGTTTCCGTATCCTCTCCTAGTTGAATGACACCGAGGTTGGCTCTCGGCCCTTGAAAATTTATGCTGTCAATTTGCTTTTTGTTGTAGCCAATAAAGCTCAGCTCCAGAAATATCTGCTTGGTCGCGGTCTTCAATCGAAAGAGTCCACCATCACTTGTAGTGGTTCCGGAAATCAATTCTCTGCTTTCTTTCTTGTACAGCATAACTGTTACATAATCCATTTGTTCACCACTAGCTGCATCAACTACTTGTCCGGAGACAACATAGCCATCTGGTTGAGCACTTAGGGAGCAGACAAACAACAGAAATAAAAGGAAGATCAGGTATAAACGCATGACGCAAGACTAGGGAAGATTTCTGGATTTGCCAACTGAATTAGAATTAAAACTAAATAATTAGTTGGATTTGATCAAAAATTGAAATCCACTAACAGACGGTTTTCTATATTCCTTACAAATTTCAAGATCGGAATAGCATCATCTGAGTATGAACAGCAATTTTTGCCGTGGAGCAAGCCTAGAATTTTGCGAATTTAGCAACTGCAACTTCACCGCTTTGAGAAAGCACTTTCACATAGTAAGCTCCTGCTGTTAAATGCTGGATGGAAAAGCTGGTACCGGTGATAATCTGCATTTGTTCTCTGCCCATCATATCCAAAACGGAAACCTGCTTCAATTCAAAATCCGGGGCTCGAAGTTCTATTCGATCACTTGCCGGATTTGGCCAAATCGAAAATACAAGTTCATTGGTAGTGGAAGAATTAGACGGAAAGCTAACACAATCTCCTGGATCATTGATCTCCAATTCCAATGAGTAGCTGGGATCAAGCGAATCCTGTAAAAGCAATACTATGTCACCGCTGCCAGCGGTGCCGGAGTCAAAGCTAAACGTGACAATATTGTTTTCGCTACTAAGTGTTTGAGGACTCACTGATCCGGAAGATGTCGAGGCGATCAGCTCATCACTGAGAAGTGTTGCATTTACTTCGACTTCGCAAACAATAAAGTCGTCAGTACCATCTGAAGGAGTCCCATTGTCATTGCAGGATACAGCGTTCAAAGATGCGGAAATTGCCTCTCGTTCATAAGTGTAGGAGAACAAAGCGCCATTAACAATGGCGATGTCGCTGTTTTCGAGTGCGCCAACTAGTATACGTTGGTTGTTCATATCAAAGGCAGAGGTATAACCTTGATCCGAGCCACCAACGGTTGGATAGTAGTAATTGTGATAGGTCCATTGCCCTTCAACTTCCTTAAGCAAATGAAGACGTCCATCGAAACTATTGCCAAAATTGTATCGGGAGTTAGTACAGCTGATGAAACCGTCGTGCATCTTGAATCTAGGGTAATTGACCGTTGTGAACAGCGGCAGGTGGCTTAAGTCATTTCTATACTCCCAATCAGCACCGTCGAAATCAAAGATTTGAGCACCAAACTTGTAACCTACAATCAGGGTGTTGTCGTACAAGTCCATGTATCGTCCGAAGGCATCATTCCATGGACCACCTTCGCGAACCAACTCCTGATCGAGTTCGAACAAACCGGTTGCTACATTTCTTTTGAATACTGACACAAGGCCGTCATGATCCTCAGGAAAATCATAGCGCCGTGTGCCGACAATAAGCATATATTCCTTTGCGACAAGGGAGATCCCAAAATGTGCACCACTTTGTGGCTCCGAAAGTGTTAGTTTCTGCAGCTCCACCCATTCAGAATCTTGCTTCTCAAAGATATATACAGCCCCTTGTTCATCGTCTTTCGTGGGTGCGGAAACAAATGCATGATTGTCCGTTATGGCTACAGCATAACCAAACTGATCGCCTGCTTCTGCATCAGAAGCATCCAATCTAAACTCATTACCCCAGCCTTCATCATCTTTTTCGTAGATCAAAGCGGAACCACCTTCGGAGAACTCATCACTGTGTGAAAGACTGCCAATTATCAAGTGATTGTCAGAAAGCCAAAGTTCGTCTCCTGCTGGTATGGACGGTACAATCTCCTGCATTATCGACCATTCGTTATCAGGCGCTTGTTTCAATATTTGAATGCTGTTTGCACTTTCTGGAAGGCCAGAAGAAATAGAAAGCGTGACAGCCGCCAGATCCTGATGAATGTGAATTGCGCCGCCAAGTCTCCCATTCAAATCTTCAGATGGATAAATGACATTGCTTGATTCGAAGATCCATGAGCAGTGGTTAGGACCATAAAAGTAGGTGCTATCCAGGATCTCAGGAAATGTAGCATCGGTCAACAGCAAATCGGCGATTTGGAAAATCTCCGGGCCTCCCTGTACCGTAAATTCGGTACTTTCACCGTAATTGCCGCCAGGAGGATCAAATGTCATTCCTGGCCCGGACAGCGTATAGGAACCATCATAGTTCGCTTCGACAGTGAGCGAAAAGCTCACGTAGTCATCCTCTTCGGCAGAGGTGTCATTGTCCATGCAAAGTTGATTGTCGAAGCCGTACTCAAAAGCAGGTTCAATTGTACAGGTGCCGGGATCGTATATGTTGACTTCCAGGAAGAAGTTCGAATCCAAAGAATCTGTCAATGTAAGAATGATGCTTCCATTGCCTGCTGAACCAGGATCAAATGAAAAAGTAGCTGTACCAGGAAGATTTACAGAAAGAGGACTTACTCCTCCATTGGTAGTTGAAGCTATCACATGATCGCTCAAGCTGTAGCTGGTTAAATCGAGTTCCGCAACGATATAATCATCTGAGGGATCAGAAGGACTCACATTGGGATGACATTCTACAGACAATACATCAGCCTCAATATGCGGATAAAGTAAATTTGCGTACCAGGCAATGTGATCGTCGAAGTCATTCGAGGTGTCTCGGTCGTAATAAAGAACAGGGTCGGGATAATCATCTCCATCGAGATCAGCTGCGGAAACAAAATAGGGCTGCCTATTCTGCCCATTGAAAATATACTGCATTAAAGTAAAGTTCCCAGATCCATCGTTTTCAAATAAGGAAAGTCTCTTATTGGTCTGAGATGTTTCAAGCACATCAAGATCGCCATCCTGATCAATATCAACAGGGTAACAGTGGTTGATACAGGCTCCTCCAAATTGTTGGTAAACATCAATGGCATCCTGGACAACGAACACATTATCCCCCATATTCTTGGACCATCGCAAAGAGTGGGTTCCTTGACGACTGACAGTCCACAAAATATCAACTTGTCCGTCGTTATCGATATCAACATAATAAGCAGACCTTGCTTTGCCATTGAAACCAGCACCAAGAGTGCCATAGTAAGCGTCTTCCGAGAAATCGCCCGACCCATTGTTTTCAAACCAAATCTTGTTGCCGCCTGTGTCATCGATCGTAATGATATCGTTATCACCGTCGACATCTACGTCTGCAATAAAAACATAGCTGGCCTTACTTTGCACTGCACCCAAAGCGTGTTCAATATAGCTGCCG
>JAHDEE010000021.1 GCA_020629005.1 Chitinophagales bacterium | reverse complement strand
AATGCCTCGTCTAAATCATTTCCAGCGGCGTCAAAATCGGACTTTATTGATTCCCAATCCCTTATCATTTATCCGGTACTGTACTATTGCTTTTTAATATTTTAGCGATTACTCTGCGATCATGATTTTGATTGCGTGACTGTTGGCTTGTGAATCGCTAATCTTCAAAAAGTACATTCCTGCTGGAAAATCTTCGACTTCAATAGCAAGATCATAATGCTGTCCTTCGACAAAATCTCTATTGCTGAATAGCGGCACAATGCTGCCGTCGAGGGCGATCAAATCTACTGTGTATTGATCGGTGTGCTTTGGACTAAAAGCCAGTATCGCCTGATCGTTAATCGGATTAGGTGCGAGGCTGGCATTGACAAATTCTAGTTCCTGCGTGGCTACATTGAAGCCGTCGCAGGTACTCACCTGTATTTCGAAATCGGTTTCTGCGATCGTCTCCGTCGTGGCCACAATGATGTAGTAAGTTGTGCCCTCATTCAAATCAACACTTGGCAAAATGGGATTGCCTCCTGGTTGCAAAGTATAGCCAATGCACTGGGCGGATGGATCGCTGGGACAGGCATCAAGAACGAAAAGGCCTGCCCATTGGCTGGTATTGCTGGCTGCCATGTTTAGACAGGTATTTGCCGGAGGTGTGTAGGAGTATACCTTTTGTGTTTGGTCCAGTGCAATGCCATCGTTGCAAGGAATGTTGTATCCCTGGCTCGGGAAAATGGCCGTTGTGGCGCCCAGTTCCTGAAACGGAAACTCGTCCAATGGGAAGGAGTCTTCACAACTTCCGCCCAGGAAGCACTCAGCTGTGATGGTCTCTGAGAAGCTATTGCAGGCTTCCGTATCAGGATCAATAAAGGTAATCACGACTTCCGATCCGCTAGGGTAAGTTCCATAACTGAACTGCCCCAACTGGTTTGTTCCTTCAATAGGGTTGGTACCGAAATCATCTTCTATGATATATGTTTGAGCCGTACCAAGGGTATCGATATTAATCAGGATTTGAAAGTTGGCACCTGCAATACATTCTGTTTCATAACTAGCTGCTGAAGGTTCACAAGGAGGAGGGGTGGACCAGCTGCAGATTGTCCAGGCTCCATTTAAGTCGTTACCATATTCCCAGATTCGAACGTAGAGCATTTCACCGGGAGTCAGACCAGACAGGTTTAGTAGGGATAAGGAGCCTTCCCCAGCATCATCATCGCATTCAACTGGTGTAAGGTTATCGCAGTCGCTTCCTGCTAATACCTCCATGACTGTGTCTAATGATCCGCCGGTTTCCAGACTTATTTGGCCCGTAGACGGAACTTCCACACGATACCATACATCACGGACGTAATTTTCGAAGACGCCAATATTACATACTCCAAGTTGTTCGCCTTGGGTAGCACCGAGAATTCCGTCTCCATCCACGGGGTTTTCACAAGTCTCGCTGAGGTCTGGCACAAGGGTAATTGCATCCAGACAATTATCATTGGCTGGACTCGGCAGGCAGTACTCGATTATGCTTTGTGGCTCCGTGTTGCAAGCAGAATTGGTGTCATTGATAAGCAATATTGAAACCTGTGTATCGACTGGATAGTTGCCGTAGAAATAGGTGCCATCTTCGGTGATGGTAGCTGAAGGTGCTGTGTCGAAGTCATCTTCAATATGATACTCTTCGTCTTCGGCCATGCCTTCGATGGTGACAACGGCTGTATATTGGCCTTCATTTTCTTCATCGCATTGTGGTGCGGTGGTGACATTAGGTACCGTGCAGGTTAGTGTTGGATCGAAAATACAGATAGTCCAGGGATCAAAAGTAAGGAAGTTGAAATCCCACACCCGAATAAATAGTAAATCGCCCGGGTTTAGGTCTTCCAGATCAATGAAGGTAGTGCCATAGCCATTTCCATTGCATTCCACATTTGAGAGGCTGGAGCAATCCGACCCGGTCATGACTTCCATTGAGGTGATCATTTCTCCGCTGGTGATGATGTTTACTAGTCCTGTTTCGGGTACGGTTGTTTTGTACCAGACATCAACCGGATCTCCGGTTCCGACATCGCAAAAGCCAATAGATTCTTGTGTGGCGCTTGCCAGGAAAGTCCCATCTACTGGATTGTAGCAGTCACCACCTATGTCGGGAACAATTTCGATCGCATCGATACAATTGTCATTGGCTGGTGGTCCGGAACAAACTTTTGAAATGGATTCAAATATTTCGCCGCAGATTCCCACTTCGGTATCGGTGATGACGGAAAAGTTCAAGGCGACACCATTGTCAATTGGTCCCCACAGATATTCTGGCTGATCTGATTCAGTGATGATATTGCCGTCAAGATCCTGAATCGTATAGGTCTGTCCTTCTGCAAGATTCTCCAAGGATATCAGCACCTCAAAAGATTCTTCGTCAATACACTGGGTTTCCACGCTCAAACCTATATCATCAGTGCAGGAGCTATCAGGGTCATAGGCACAAATAGTCCATTCGGGATTGCTATCGCTCAGATATTCCCAAACCCGAATGTAAATGATTTCTCCAGGCTCGCGATTGATGAGGCTAATAAGCGAAAGAGTGCCGAACCCCCCATCGTCATCGCATTCGATAGATTGCAGGTTGGAGCAGTCTCCTGCTAAGGCTTCCAATACCGAATCCCAGCTTCCATTTGTTTCTACGATAAGACTACCGCTTGAAGGAACTTCAACAGAGTACCAAAGATCCAGGGCAGTGCCTCCTCCTCCAAAGGTGCATTCTCCTTGAGATTCGTTGACAGCATCGATAAAGTCGACGCCAGCAATCGGTTGAAGGCAAAAGCCTGCGGAAGCGCTGAGCGCAATAGCAGTTTCGCAGGTGTCGTTTTCAGCTGCCTGCGCTGTGCTGATCGATAAGATCATAAGGCAGGCTATAAAGGGCAATAGTCTTAGTGGAAACATAAAGCTAATTTCAGTCAGGTAAATAAACCGAATTTAGCAAAAAGGGGATTGGATACCAATCCTGCGTCCTGTTTAGAGAAAAGGAGGCGGACTATTTACGTCTTTTTTTGGAAGATTTCTTCTTAGGACTTGCTTCCAGTTCTTCAATCTGCTTCATCACTGATTTCCAATCTTCCGTGCTGTCGGCGGTAAGATCTAGTGTATTCATGTAGTCTGCATGCGAAATTTCAGTGACTGTGATCTTATTACCCAAGAAGCCCTCGATATTATCCAGAATCTCTTTTTCTGCTTCGCTACAAAAGGAAATGGCTCTTCCACGCTCTCTGCCTCGGCCTGTGCGACCGACCCGATGGACGTAGTTTTCCGCTTTCTCTGGCAGATCGTAATTGACCACATATTGTACGGAGGGTATATCAATTCCTCTTGCGGTTACGTCGGTGGCAATCAGGACTTTGCATTCTCCGGACCTGAATTTTGCCATGACCTCATTTCGGTCGGCCTGCTCCTTTTCTCCGTGCAGCGTCAGGGACGAAATATCGACTCGAGCCATAGCTTTGCGAACCCGTTCTGCTCGTACTCTGGTGCGGACAAAGACCAGCACTTTCTTGTCTGGATGTTCGGACAGTAGTCGTTCCAGAAAAAAGCGCTTATCATCCATGCTGACATAGGCAACTGAGTGGGTGACGTTTTTACTTACCGGATCTTTGGGGGACAAGGTGATCCTGATTGGATTATGCACCAGGGAGTTCGCCAAAGACTTGATAGTGGGATTGATCGTGGCCGAAAAGAAAAGCGTTTGTCTGTATTTTGGCAGGAAGCGCAAAAGGTCTTTGATGTCTTTGATAAACCCAAGATCTAACATGTGGTCGGCTTCATCGAGAATAACAAACTCAACGCGATGGAGACGAATATGACCCTGGCTCACCAGGTCAAACATGCGTCCTGGAGTGACAACGATGATGTCGACTCCTTCCTCTAGCTTTTTGATCTGGGGATTTTGGTCAACGCCACCCACGATGCTCATGACCTTGACTCTGGTACCTTGTGCAAATTGTTTGAATACTCCGCTGAGTTGCAATACTAACTCCCGTGTGGGGGCCATTACTACGCATTTAATTCCGTCTCTTCTTGTTTGCTGAATCTTGCGCTCGTGTAGCAGATGTATTACTGGTAGCGCGAAGGCGGCAGTCTTTCCTGTACCGGTTTGTGCAATGGCGAGCACATCTTCTCCTTTCAGCACAGCAGGAATGGACTTATACTGGATGTCTGTCGTTTTGTGGAACCCCATTTTGGCCAGATTACGCTGGATTTCGGGCCCAAAGGGATATTTCGCAAATTTCATAAGTGTATCTTCTTGCGGTCTTAGTGGGTCAGTGATGAAAAGCAACCATTGACTGACAGTGATGGTACGGTTATTTTAGGAACTAATTCGTTGCTGCTTCCTGCAACCTGATGCCAACGTTGATAATTTCCGAAAGGGTGTCCATGCGCATATACTGTTCGATCAGAAGCTTGTATTTTCCTTTCTCAGGAAATCTTGCCCCAGCTTGTATCTGCACCTCATTTGAGATGATGTTCCCTGATCCGCTACCATACCAGCGTCCATCTGCGGCGGCCATCGGTATTTCGACTACGTCTTGTTGCGATTTGCCAGATGGATATACCGTTTCGATCCGAACCCAAAGATTATTATTGTAGTAATTGTTGGTGTGCCTGACATTGAAGATGATGTCGTAGCGTTGTATGGTATCTCTAATCTCAGGCTCAAGGCTAACAATATCATTCTTAGCCCAATGATAAGTCTCGAAATTGTGATGTTCTTCGAAGATTTTATCCTCATCGCAACTGAAGCAAAAACAGAGGCAGAGAAAGACCGTTAGGAATTGCACCAACTGCATGCATTGCTTATTCTGCTTTGTCATTACCTGCATCTTTCTTTGGGCCTGGTTTCTTTTCGCCCCCATCCTTCCCGTCACGGGGTTTTCTGGGACCTCGATTCGACCGTCGTTTGCTTTGACTTCTTGATTTAGTGCTATCGGAGTTCCTTTTTTGCTGTTCACCTGTCGACTGATCTTTCTTCGATCCTCTCTTGTCATGTTGCTTCTGATCTCCTCTTTTCTTTTGTTGATCTTGATTTCGCCTTCTGGAATCCTTGCGCTGTTCCCCACGACGGTCTTGTCGGCTGCTGCCTTCTCCTTTGTCACTTCCACTTCGTGATCCAGAATTGCGATCACGCTCTGCTGACTTTTGACCATCTGGTCTCTGTCTGCGTGCTTTCTTTTTGCCTTCTTCTCCTTCTTTGCGTTCGCCAGAGGCTCCTTGCTTCGGTCGATTACGCCTATTGTTTTGAGAGGATCCGGGCTTTCTCCGCTTCTTGCGCTTTTTCCTTCTGGGTTCGTGACCACCGATTACATCAAGGGAAGTTGAGCCGACGATCATATCCGGATCTTCTTCCACTTCCTCGACACCAGTATCATAGCTATAAAATACAGATCCTTTCAGATCTTTGGGTTTTTCACCTCTTGCGTTCATTTCCAGTATCTCTTTCACCAGTTCCAACGAAACGGGGATGAAGAGATTGTTGTCAGGTAATACATACCAGAGTTTGCGCTTGAAGATATCGGTCTTCACCAACCTGGCTCTTCCCTTTTCAGTCTCCAACGTATCATGATTCTTGGGGAACTCGGTGAGTGCATCGAGGTAAATTTCCAGCTCATAATTCAAGCAACACTTGAGTCGCCCGCACTGGCCTGAAAGTTTAGCCTGGTTGATCGCCAGATTCTGGTATCTTGCGGCAGTTGTAGAAACACTTTTGAAGTGCGTCAGCCAGGTAGAACAACAAAGTTCTCTTCCACAAGAACCTATGCCTCCAATTCGACCTGCTTCTTGCCGTGACCCAATTTGCCGCATTTCGATTTTAACTCGAAATTCCCTGGCAAACTCCTTGATCAGCTCTCGGAAATCGACGCGACCATCTGCGGTGTAATAAAAGGTAGCCTTTCGATTGTCTGCCTGGAACTCAACATCACCGATTTTCATTTTCAAACCCATATATCGGGCGATAACCCTTGCACGGGTCATTGTCTTGTATTCCAGTTCTTTGGCTTGCTGATATCTTTCCAGATCGCGTTCATCAGGGCGACGCAGCACACGCTGTATACCGTCCTCACGGATTCTCTTCTTTCGCAATTGCAGCTTCACCAATTCACCTTGCAGACTCACAGTACCTATATCGTGGCCTGCGGTTTTTGATTCTACGACCACTTGATCACCTGTTACGCAATCCACATTGTTGCTATTGCGATAGTAGCTCTTTCGTGCTCCATTTTTGAAGCTGACTTCTATGATATTGTAAGGCTTTTGCTCTGGAGCATAGCTCAGGTCTGAAAGCCAATCAAATACATTTAAGCGATTGCATCCGCCAGTAGAACAGGATCCGCTGCTGCAGCCACCTTTGCCGGTTCCACAAGAACCGCAGCTTCCGCCACATCCCATATTCGGTAGTTTATGTTGAATACTCCGTGAAGCAACTCCGAAGAGGTCTCAGAACTGCCTGAAAACCAGAGTAGGAATTTGTAATAGAATGCCATTGTAATGGCGTCTATGCAAGATAGCGAATTTATTTTTAGCGACTAGTCGCTTCTGCTTGAGTCAGCTTAGGCCTTGCCAAGCACCGTTTGCTTTAGGCTGATCGATACATTTGTCAGCACTATTTTGGCATTGGCATTTCTTGCGATGTGATGGCTAGCGTTGTTGAAAAGTTCGTACAATTGCTCAAGTTTCAGAATTGCGCATCGCCCTGCCAGCCACTTAGCAACCTTTTGTTCCTCTTCACTTAGCAGGCATATACTTTGCGGGCTATATCGCAAGCGCATGGTTTGTCTGGTAAAGTGCAGGCAGTATTGCAGAAAATGCTTCAAAGACTCCCTGCCTTCTTTGACTTGAACGTCTATCCACTTGATCAGTTCTGCCTCCTTGTTCTTTTTGATGCATAAGCTCATCCAATGAATGATCTTTGCCCCATTATTGTCCTTTTGGTCTTCCAGCAATTCTAATGCTTTACTATAATTGCCTTCAGATAAAGCACTGATTTGCAATGCCTTGGCTTCATTAGTCTTCATGTTTGTTTTCAGGCCTTTAGCAATATCCTCGTCACTGAGCCTTGGTACTTGAAACTTTTGTGTTCTTGAAAGTATAGTATTTAGAATGCGTTCTTCGTCTTCTGCGATCAGGATCAATACGGTGTTTTCTGGCGGTTCTTCAATTAGCTTCAATAACCTGTTTCCCTGCTCACCCAGATGTTCTGCCGCCCAAATGATCATTACCTTATACGGCGAGTCGTATGCCTTTAGACTGAGTCGCTTGATGATGCTGTTACATTCTTGCACATTGATGTTGCCTTGTTTGTTTTCAGCTCCTATATGCTGCAGCCACTGATAGACAGTAAAATAGCTGCCCGCAGCAAGTTTTTCTCTCCACTCCGCAGCATAGTCCGTACTCAGCGCCCCTGTGCCTACGACAGGGTACGAAAAATGGATATCAGGGTGCATGTATTTCTTGGCCATGAAACAGGATCTGCATTTTCCACAGCTATCTTCCTTACCTCTGTCTTCGCAATTTAAGTACTGCGCATAGGCCAGTGCGAGTCCGAGCTTGCCTGATCCAGAAGGGCCACTAAGCAGAATCGCATGCGCCACCTTGCCGCTCCTGGCGGAGTTGACCAATCTTTGTTTTACATTTTCCTGTGCAATCGTCTTGCTAAAAGCCATAATCTAATTGGGGAAATTAGCTCCAAAGACTAGGTAGGATAATCCACATAATTCCTCGGAGTCTCGTATAAGCGGACTTGCAAGTCAAAGTCTTGATGCAGTCGTGCTCTCAATAAGTTGTAAGATACGATGGCGATGTTTTCCACTGTAGGATTCAGGGACTTAAATTCTTCAACATCCAGATTGAGATTGCGATGATCAAAACGTTCTGTGATCAATTCCTTGATCAGATCATTTACAATCTTCAGATCAATAACATATCCTGTTTCCGGATCCACCTCGCCGGTTACTTTTACTACGATTTTATAGTTATGTCCGTGGTAGTTCGGATTATTGCAGAGCCCAAAAACGCGTTCATTTTGCTCCTTGGTCCAGGAAGGATTGTGCAACCTATGGGCTGAATTAAAACTGGCTTCACGGTATACAGATACTCTCATTTATTGTTGCTTCGGCTAAATACCAGCTCCTTGAGACTGACTAAAAGTGTACATCGACATAGATTGGGAAGTGATCACTGTATCCTCCATAGTAATTTGGCCCTCCGTAAGTCTTGCTCGGTTTTTCGCCATCTTTCTTATCGTGATAAATCATGAAATCAGCCTTGAATATTCCATCATCAGCATTACTGGTATGTAATCCCTTATCATCAGTCAGCAATGAAGATGAGACAACCACCTGATCTAGCATATTCCAATCGCCACGATAATTATAAGTTCCACGGCCTTCTTTTTCATGATCAAAAGACAAATTGTAAAGCCTGCCTGGTTCTGGATTTTCGGGATGAAGACCTGCCTGGAGGCCTTTTACGAGGCTATTGTTACGAGGCTCATCATTGAAATCTCCCATCAGGATAATCTTGGCATCAGGATCTTTCTCCATAATCTTGTCAATCGCAGCTCGGGCAGTTCTGGCACATGCCATGCGTTTTGGCTCAGATAGCTCTTGTCCTTTCCTCCTCGATGACCAATGATTGATAAAGATGTGCAAAATCTCGTCGGTTGGCAGCCATTTACCTCGGGTGTACAGGATGTCTCTACTCGGTTCATCTTTGAAGCGCTCCGGTAATTCTACAAAGATCGACTTGTGATTCAGATGTTTGAAAACATTGCTGTCATAAATCAAACCCACATCAATGCCCCTTACATCTTTGCTGTCTTCATGTACAACAGCATATCCCTTGCCTCGCAAAGGAGTTTTTTCAATCAAATCCAACATCACTTGCTTATTCTCCACTTCGGATACGCCAATGATTGAAGGTGCACGACCATTTCCCATGGCTGAGAGCACTTTCGACAGGTCGACCAACTTTTTTTGGTAGCGTTCTTCAGTCCACTCCTTCTCCGAATCTGGCAAAAACGCATTATCCTCCTTGTCCGGATTGTCTTTCGTGTCAAAGAGGTTTTCAACATTGTAAAATGCAAAACGAGCAGTTTGCTTACTTGTCTTTGCTTTCGCTGGTTCTGCATCAACTTCTGAAGCAATTTTCGCCTCATTTTTCGAGCTCACTTCCTTCACTGTTGTTCCAACCATAGGGCCACCAGTCTGACTCCTATCACAAGTAAAGAACAATATTAAAGAGGCAGCAGAAATTAGAAGGCTATACTTGATTTGATACATTTTTCCGATGTTTTTGACTGCCTCAACGGCATGTTGCGGCTACAGTCCGTAATACTAACGGAAAAGTGGGGGGATAAGGTCTATCACTCACCACTCATCCAGCCTCCAAACATAATAAAAATACATTCCGGTACCTAAAGGATTGTAGCTCATGTCGTCTTAGTGCCTTCGGAATTATCGGGCTTTCTTGAGTTGGTGGGGTTCTGAACTATGAAGTAATGCCAAGCTGCAGTTCTTTTGCCTTCACTACTCTTCTCAATCCTTCTTCCAAAGGGATTAAAGGTCGCTGCAATAACTCCAGCATTCGGCTATTATCGGGCATTCGACGCTTCATATCTCCTTCGTCCAGGGCAGGAACATGCCGTACAATAGATTTGCTGCCAGTTACAGCAATAATTTGTTGTGCCAGATCCAATACACTGGTTTCTATTGAGCTTCCAATATTGAGCACATCGTTTACATATTTGTTCTCATACAAACAAGCCAACGTAGTGTCAATATTATCATCAATGTAACAGAAGGTTCTGCTCTGCAAGCCGTCCCCGTAAATGAGGATATCCTCATTTCTCAAGGCCTTACGTATGAATCTAGAGACCACGAAATCGCTGCTCTGCATGGGTCCATAGGTGTTGAAAAAGCGAAATACAGTACAATCAAGACCATATTCCTGTTGGTAAGATTTACAGAAAGCCTCTCCCACATTCTTCACAACTGCATAGGGAAGACGAGAGTTCAAGGGGGTATTGTGTTCGTCTTGTGGAAAGCTTACAGATTCTCCATAGACCTCTGAGGAAGAAGCGTAGAGTACTCGCTTGACCCCGGTATTTTTGGCAAGGTGCAAGATATTCTTGATCCCATCAATGTCCTGCAACACCATCACTGGCTGTTCCAATGTCCTTTCAACGCCCACAACAGCAGCATAGTGAAACACATAGTCAAAGGAATAGGAAATCATGATTGAACTGATATCCTTGAAATTGTTCACATCCCCCTTGATAAACTTCCAGTTATCAGAGTTACTGGAAGGAAGTCTGGAACGCTTTCCTGTCAATAGATTATCTATTATGACTACAAAATTATCAGGGTCATCCACCAATCTACTGGCTAGTGAACCAGCTACAAATCCAGCTCCACCGGTTACCAAAATCTTACGCATACTCAGGGTTTTGTTGTCGTAAAATTAAGCATTTTTGTGGCATTATTGGATGGCAGATGTTGATCACTTAATGCCAACAATTCCCTCATTCACGTTCACTACCAAATCCGCTATTCGTTCGGCTGAATTGACATAGTCGAGGTAGATTATATCGAACTTACCGCCCAAACGCTTGTGTGCTTGTTGGGCTTTGTAGTGATCCTCTACAAGTCTTTTTCGCAAGCTGTTTATGTCATCCTCAATCTTGTACACTTGTTCTATATTGGTCTCGGCTTCATGGTTTTGCAGGTTCACACACATGCTGCCGATGACCTTCTGAATATTGGTGTAAAGTATCAGCAGTTCCTGTTCTAGTTCTTTTGGAAAGCTAAAACCTTCGGCTTCCATTGTTTCGGTATGAAAACTGATTCGATGGATGATATCTGCCATCCGTTCCAAATCATCGACCATACTGAATAAACTTCTGACCTCATTGGAACTTCGAGCGCTCAATTCTGTCCGATTGATCGTAGCGAGGTACTTCGTAATATTCTGTTCTAGTTGATCTGTCAAAGCCTCTCGTTCTCGAATCTTTCGCAGTAGCTTCCCGCTGGAGATACTGCTGTTTTCGAAAATCAGCGTCATGACATTGCCAAACATTTTTCTGACCAATTTTGCATATTGTTGAATTTCGAAACGAGCTTCTTCCAGTGCGATTTCTGCAGTGCTTAAGAAATCGGCCTCTCCAAAGTCGATCGAATCTTCAGGTGCTTGTTGCTCTCCAGCAGGCAATAGACGGGCAAGCAATTGTGCAATTAGAGGGAGAAAGCCCAAAGCGAGCAAACATACAGAGGTATTGAAAATCGAATGAAATGTTGCAACATGGATCGCCGAATAAACAGCAATTCGCCGATCGGACATAAAAAGATCGAGTATTAAAGCAATCATTTCTGTTACTATTGGAAGCACCAGCATTAGCACCAGAAAACCAGTCAAATTCAATAGGAAGTGGAATGCGGCAATTTGTCTTCCCTGTCCACCGTTTCGCCTCATCATTTTGATCGTGTCAAATGTATCGCCGAGGTTTGCGCCTATCACCATTGCAGCTGCAAGGTTCATTGGTAGTATCCCCACGGAGGCCAAAGCCATACTCAAGGCAATTGTGAGAATGGCGGACTGTAGCAGGATAGTAAGGAGAAGTCCTGCAAAAGCAGTTCCAGGCAGATAAAGGAGACTTAATTCCCCAAATCGATGCGCCATTTCCAAAGCGAGAGGATCCATCATTGGTAATCGCTCAACAATTCCTGTGAAGCCTATTAGTACTATACTGAGCCCCAAAATCAGTTGTGCAATCTGCGTTTTGTAGAGAAACTTCCACAAGAACAGTGGTAGGGCAACGGCCGCAAGAACTAATGAATACTGCTGCATGCCATCCAGAAAGCCTGTAATAGCAAGAAGCCAGATGAAGAGAATGGTGCCTAGATTAGCACCGATGACCATTAGCATTGCATTTCCAGCTCTGAGCATTCCTGAGTTCACAAAGCCCACAAGAAGTCGTACAGCAGAAGCTGAAGAAACTATTGAAGCACTTGTCAGCATACCCACCGCCACGGCACCAAGGGAACTCCTACTATCTTTACTCAGGTAGTTGCGGATGTTTCGTCCAGCCAGTTTTTGAAGACTAATCGAGGTAGTCTTAAGACCAAATAGAAAAATGCTAAGTGATCCCAGCAATACCAGTACCTCAAACAGCTTGTCCATAGGCACGCTTTGCTCAGTCTGAATCAGATTCGCTAAACTTGTATCCGATTCCCTTTACTGTTTTGATATAATCGCTTCCTATTTTTTCTCGAAGCTTTCGGATGTGCACATCGATCGTGCGGTCTGTAACAATTACATCTGGTCCCCAAACCGTGTTGAAAATCTCCGATCTCTTGAATACTTTTCCCGGCCTGGAAATAAGCAGGGCTAGTAATTCGAACTCTTTTTTGGGCAAGTAGATAAGTACCCCATCTTGCCGTACTTCGTACTTTTCCATATCCACTTCGATGTCCCTCTCTGACAGCTTGTTGACTACGTTTTCTTTTTGATGTGTGCGAAGAGAGGCCTTGATTCTGCTGATCAAAATTGCCAATTTGATGGGCTTGGTTACAAAATCATCTGCTCCGGAATCAAATGCTTCAATTTGAGCCAGATCATTATTTTTTGCAGTGAGGAAAAGGATCTTAATGTGCTCATGTTCAGGGTTAGAACGCAGCTTTCGGCATACTTCATAACCATTCATTTCTGGCATCATCACATCTAGAAGTATGAGATCCGGACTAATACGTTCAGTTTCAGAAATGGCATCCTTCCCATTGTAAGCGGCAATCGTTTCATAGCCTTCTTTCTGCAAATTGTAGCGCAGGAATTCCACGATATCGCGCTCATCATCTACTACTAGTATTCTTATTTTTCCTTTCTCCATAACCGTACTTCTACGCTGTTTCCATGATATACGGAGCCAAAACCAACAATGGCTTGCTACTCCGGGATTGAAGGTAACATCTGTGTAGTTTTCTCAAAGAAACAGGGCTAGACTTAAGACAAATTTAACTTAAGGAGTCTGCAAATACTGGGCTAAGCTGTCCTGCTTTCCGCAAAATCGATTGTCTTTTAGTCTCAGCAGTTATGTTGCACCAGCTCAACACTGCGTTGGAGAATGACGTGAACCCCAGATTTTATCGCGCTCAAACAAGTAGTTTTCTTATGACTTTTTTGGACAAAAACGCCGATTTTTCCTTGTTTCCTGTTTGTGCTAAACAAAAACAAATTCACGCCATTATTGATTGCAGCACCTGGATTCCATCACTTTTGGGGTCACATAACAACAGTCCGAAAATCTGCTTGTTTCGGCCATATTTAGACTTAAATGTTATATGGCGACAAATGGGCATGCTTTGTTATTATTGCAACTGGCTGCATTACAGATTCTACAATTGTCAACACTTGTTTTGGGCCTAATTATTGTTCTTATGTTAAAGTCTTTAATAGATTTTTTGACATGCTTGCTCCTAAAGCGAAGTGCAATTTTTGCCCTTTAGTTTAAGAGTGGCGTAAATGATTCTGAGGCCAATTTTTTTTGCTTCAGACATTGCCTTTTGAGGTCCTTATGGAGGGGCTTTGAGAGCGGCCGCTATGTACCTGATGGTACAATATTTGCACTTCACGCAAGCATGCATCACACTGGGATACAAGCCCTAATCCTACTCTGTGAAGCGACCAAATAAATACGTGCAAAAATGAAAAAAGTTCTGACACTACTTAGCTTTCTGGTGTTCTTGCTGTTGATGGGTTCGCCGCCTGCAGTGGCGAACTGCAACCTCGGTGTTTTTGATGCTGGTGAGGATGCAAATGCCTGTGGTCTCACCGCCACCTTACAAGCTGGACTGCCGTTCTTCGGAGACGGAGTATGGACTGGTCCTGGTACCTTTTCCAATCCGACTTCTGGAACCACTGCAGTAACCGTAAGTAATTACGGTGCTCACTTGTTTTCGTGGACAGTGACAAATCCGGATTGTCCACCGCAAACCGACTTTGTGACAGTCATATTCGACCCACCTCCTAGCGAGGCAGAGGCCGGCAACAACATAAATGTTTGTGGTTTGAGCACTGCCTTGAACGGGATACACCCAGCAATAGGCTCAGGGGTGTGGTCAGGAGCAGGGCTGCAGTTTTCGAATATCTACGATCCAAACAGTTTGGTAACTGCTCCAGGATATGGATCATATACTGCCGTTTGGACAACTAGCAATTGCGAATGTCCGGTGAGCGAAGACTTCGCAACTATTACATTTAGCCCCCCATTACAAGCTAATGCAGGAACTGATGCTGAGGTCTGTGGCTTAAGTCACAACTTGCAAGCAAGTAGCTCTGGATCTTCAGGCTATTGGTCAGGACCTGGCGTTTTTGCAAATGCCAATAGCCCATCTACCAGTGTACAGGTAGCTGGACCGGGAACCTATATATTTTATTGGAATGCCTCCAATGATTGTGGCACTGTCAGTGATGCTGTCACCGTGACATTCAAGAGTGCGACTTACACAGCTTATGCAGGAGAGGACGTGACCATATATGGTCTCTCATATGTCTTAGGAGCTAATTTGCCTTCTGGTGCCACAGGGCAGTGGTCAGGTCCTGGTACCTTCGCGAATCCGAATCAGCCGAATTCCGTTGTGACTGTTCCAGGACCTGGAAGCTATACTTTTACCTGGACAGTGACGAATGGCTGTGCTACTGCATCTGATCAAGTGACTGTAAACTTTGATCCCTGTACGGTGCAGGTGGATGCAGGTGTGAATGCAGAGACTTGTGGGCTATCATTCTACCTCAATGCGTCTATTAATAGTTCGGGAACAGGAACTTGGTCTGGCAGTGCAAACTTTGCAAATCCAAATGCAGCTAACACGCTGGTTACCGTGAATAATTATGGGACTTTTAATTTCATTTGGACTGTGAACGATCCTGTTTGTGGCGCAGTGTCTGATAATGTTGTGATCACCTTTGGTGAGGCACCTACGATTGCAGAGGCTGGCCCAAATGCCAATACTTGTTCCTTGAGTTATATGCTAAATGCAGATGACCCTCTTGTTGGACAAGGTCAGTGGTCTGGGCCGGGAACCTTTTCAGATCCGCATGATCCAAATGCAACCGTGACTGTTGCTACTCCCGGAAACTATAGTTTCTATTGGGAGGTTAGCAACTGCACTTGTCCTTCAGTGAGCGATTACGTGAATGTAAGTTTTGGAACGGAGCTGCCAACCTCATACGCTGGTGAATCAGCACAAACCTGTGGATTGAGCTATTCACTTGCCGCGAATAACCCACCTTCGGGCATGACAGCATCATGGTCTGGTGCAGGAACTTTCACGAATCCAAATTCCGCAAACACAGTGGTATCCGTGCCTGGTCCAGGGACTTACCCATTTACCTGGACCGTGGACGGGGGGGTATGTGGAACCGCCCAATCCACCGTTTACATCGAATTCAACAGTGCACCTCAAGGGGTATTTGCAGGTGCAAATCAAAATGTGTGTGGAAACAGTGCCTCATTGGCAGCGAATCCAATGCCGGCTGGAATGACCGCTTATTGGTCAGGTCCAGGTACTTTTTCCGATATCTACGATCCGAACGCGACCATCACAGTGGCGGGTCCGGGTACTTATGACTTCACCTGGACCGTTAGCAACTGTTGCTGTGCACCTGTATCGGATGTTGTCTCAATAACTTTCAGTAGCGAGGGTACTCCGCCAAATGCTGGAGCTGATGCTTCTGTTTGCGGCTATTCTTATCAGCTTTCTGCAAATACACCAAGTGTTGGCTCCGGCTACTGGTCGGGAAATGGGACATTTGCAAATGCAAATAGCCCTAACACTCTTGTGAATGTTTCTACTCCTGGAAATTATACCTTCAATTGGGTAGTCACCACAAACTGTGGCACACAGTCAGATGATGTCCATGTGCTCTTTCTTGGAAATGCTCCGGCGGCTAACGCCGGCAATGATGATAGCGTATGTGGTCTGACCTATGGCCTCAATGCTCAACAACCAGTAGCCGGAACAGGCTACTGGTCGGGAAATGGGACTTTCGTTAATCCAAATGATCCGAACTCAGCGGTCACTGTAGCAGGGACCGGGACTTATACTTTTACCTGGACAACAATTGGTAATACCTCTTGTCCTTCGAATACCGATCAAGTCAATATCACATTTACGCAGGTGGATCCGGATGCTAATGCCGGACCCGATGCAGTTTATTGTAATCAACTCTCGCATGTTCTCAGTGCCAATGTGCCAACACAGGGACAAGGATCCTGGTCGGGACCTGGGACTTTCAGCGATATTTATGATCCAAATGCCACGGTAACGATGCCCTCTTACGGCACTTACACTTTCACTTGGACAGTAAATAATGGGACTTGCGGCACGGCATCTGACAACGTGCAAGTAGAATTTGCACAGCAGCCAACCACCGTTGATGCCGGACCAGATGCTAATGCCTGTGCTTTGGTTTATGCATTGAGTGCAGCCTCTCCAACGAATGGTCAGGGAATATGGTCTGGCCCAGGAGTATTTTCAGATCCAAACCATCCAAACAGTACGGTTCAGGTTCCAACGACTGGTACCTATACCTTTACTTGGACGATCAGCAATAGTGGTTGTTCACCGATTCAAGATCAAGTTACAATCACGTTTATCGGCGCTCCTTCACCTGCAATAGCAGGTCCAGATGCTAGCTATTGCTCTTTAAGTGCAAATCTTGCTGCTACGGCAGCCTCTGGTGGTTACTGGTCTGTACCGGCTGGGACTTCCGTGAGTAACATCAATGATGAAAATGCAGTTTTTACAGCAAGCAGCCCAGGAACATACGTATTGACCTGGATTACCTCTAACGCCTGCTATGACAATAGTGATCAAGTGCAGATTACGCTGAACACAGCACCGCAGGCTTCCAATGCTGGAAGTGATGGCTCTGCTTGCGGCTACACCTATCAGTTAGCTGCCTTTGGATCTGGACAATGGTCTGGAAATGGAGTATTTTCCAATCAGTTAGATCCGAATAGTACGGTCACTGTTTCAGCCCCCGGTGATTACACCTTCAGCTGGATAACTTCAAACAACTGTGGCTCCGCATCTGATGATGTAACGATAAGCTTCTTGCTACCACCAACTCCTGTAGATGCAGGAAGTGATCAGAGCAGTTGCAGCCTTACTTATAATTTAGGCGCCTCTGGAGGTGATTTTGGTAGTGGCTTTTGGACCGGCAATGGGACCTTTGGCAATGCTAACTTTTCTTCTACTAGCGTGACAGTTAGTGCTCCTGGGACTTACACCTATACCTACACAAGCAGCAATGTTTGTGGAACAGCATCGGATCAGATCAATGTTACTTTTGGACAAGCGCCTCCTGCGGCTCAAGCAGGCGAGGACTTTGCGATTTGTGGCTTGACAGCAAGTCTTAGTGCCGTTCTCCCGTCTGGTGTGACTGGCAGCTGGACAGGATCAAGTCCTGTAGCAAATCCTGAGTCTGCAAACACTTCTGTTACCGTTCCTTCTGCAGGACTGTATACCTATACATGGACAATTTCAAATGAATGTGGTAGCACTTCGGATCAGGTAAATGTTACCTTCCTGGGCAATGCACCAACTGTGAACGCAGGCAGTGATGCCACGGTTTGCACCTTAACCTACAACCTTGCAGCTACTGGAGGTACAGGAGCCTGGTCAGGAAACGGAAGCTTTTCCAATGTTAATACCGCCAATACAACTGTAACAGTTTCAAGTCCCGGTACCTACACCTTTACTTACACCAGCGACAGCCAATGCGGCACAAGCAGTGATCAGGTGAACATTACTTTTGGTCAGCCTCCGGCTCCTGCAAATGCTGGAGCAGACTTTGCTGTGTGTGGACTAGCTGCCAACCTTGCAGGTGTTCTTCAGTCAAACACCACGGGTAATTGGACAGGTACGACAACAATCAGTAATCCTGCTTCCGGAAGCACCACAGTTACTGCACCGGCTCCGGGATTGTATACTTATACCTGGACGATTTCTAACGAATGTGGAAGTACCGCCGATCAGGTCAATGTGACGTTCCTTGGAGATGCGCCAATAGTAAATGCAGGAGCTGACGCTTCTGTATGTACCTTATCCTATAATCTCTCCGCTACTGGCGGCACCGGTTCCTGGTCTGGAAATGGAAGTTTCGCAAATATCGGCTCGGCTAACACCACCGTTACTGTAGCTTCTGCAGGAACCTACACATTCACCTATACAAGTGATAGTCAATGTGGAGCTACGAACGATCAGGTGAACATTACCTTTGGTCAAGCACCTTCAGTAGCGCAGGCTGGAGCAGATTTCGCAATTTGCGGCTTTACAGCTAATCTCAATGCCATCCTTCCTTCAATTGGGACAGGAAGTTGGACCAGTGGACAAGGAATTAGTAATCCGGTACTTGCCAACTCTTCGGTGACTGTTCCAAGTGCCGGTACATACACTTACACATGGACAAACACAAATAGCTGTGGTAGCACATCGGATGATGTGAATGTTACCTTTCTTGGTAACGCCCCTTCCGTAGATGCCGGAACGGATGCTACAGTCTGTAGCCTTAGCTACAATCTTTCAGCAACAGGAAGTGCAGGACAGTGGTCTGGCAATGGAACCTTCAGCAATGTTAATCAGCCGAATAGTACGGTGACAGTTAGCGCACCGGGTACTTATACCTTCACCTGGACAGGAAACAGTCAGTGCGGTAGCACGAGTGATCAAGTAAATGTTACATTCGGTCAAAGTCCAGGTCAGGCACAGGCAGGACAAGACTTTGCTGCCTGCGGACTGGCAACAAATCTAAATGCAATACTGCCTGCTAATGCTAATGGTAGTTGGACTAATGGTCCGGGAATTAGTTCTCCGACCAGTGCTAACACTCTGGTAACTGTTGCGGCTCCTGGAACCTATACTTATACCTGGACAGTCAGCAATAGCTGTGGCAGTTCGGCAGACAATGTGAATGTTACCTTCCTCGGTACCGTAAGTGCAAATGCAGGAAGCGATCAGAATGTATGTGGTCTGTCGGCCAACTTGGCCGCTTTGCAACCAGCCTCCGGAGCTACTGGAAGCTGGACAGGCAGCAATGCGAACTTCAGCAATCCAGGCAGCGCTACCAGCAGTGTAACTGTGCCGGGTTACGGAGTATATACACTTTATTGGACCGTTACTTCGCAGTGCGGTAGTTATACTGACGAAGTGCTGGTCAACTTCTCAAGTCCGGTAATTGCCAATGCTGGCAACGACATGGAAGTTTGTGGATTGAGCTACACTTTATCTGGCTCAGGTGCCAATGGAACTTGGTCAGGTCCTGGAGTTTTTGCCAATCCTAATAATGCTACAACAACAGTAACTGCCCCTGCCTACGGAACTTATACTTACACGTGGAGCGTCCCTGGTGGCGCTTGTGGGGATAGCTCCGACTCAGTTGAAGTAATCTTTGGCGAGCAGCCAACATTTGTTGATGCTGGTCCTGATAATTCTGTTTGTGGTCTCTCATACGATATGAATGCCGTAGTCCCGGCAATAGGAGAGGGGACCTGGGTAGGCCCAGGATTGTTCTCAGATTCTCATTTGGCGAATGCTACCGTTACGGTTCCAACACCGGGAACCTACACTTTCACCTGGATAGTCGAGAATTGCGTTTGTCCTGAAATCTCTGATCAGGTGAGTATAACCTTTGGTGGCGCAGCGCCAACTGCGAATGCAGGCCCGGATCAGAGTTCTTGCTCCTTGAGTGCAAACCTTGCTGCCTCCGGCAATGGAACATGGTCTGGAAACGGTACTTTCTCAAATATCAACGATCCAAATGCTACAGTGACCGTAGCAAGTACCGGAAATTACACCTTCACCTGGACAAGCAGCAATGAATGCGGTACCGCCACTGATCAGGTGAACGTGAACTTTAATAGTGGTGCTGGAGGAGCAAACGCAGGACCAGACCAACAAATCTGTGGTTTGTCCGCCCAGTTGGGTGCCTTGCTTCCAGCAGGTGCCACTGGTACCTGGGCTGGCTCAGCCAGCTTTGCGAACTCAAATGATCCAAATACAACGATTTCAGTTAATCAATACGGAGTATATCAATTCACCTGGATTGTCGACGGGCCTTGCGGTTCGGGAGTGGACTATGTGGTCGTTGAGTTTGGGCAGCAGCCTACCAATGTAGACGCAGGTCCGGATGCCAGCACCTGTGGTCTAAGTTACAATCTGGCAGCGGCTCAGCCGTCTATCGGAATCGGAACATGGCAGGGACCTGGTTTGTTTGGCGACTCAAACCAGCCAAATACAACGGTGACAGTGGCAGCTCCTGGAACCTATACCTTCAGTTGGACAGTAAGCAATTGTAACTGTCCTTTGCTGACCGATGAAGTAACCATCACATTTGGTGAGGGTGGAGGAATTGCCAATGCAGGACCAGACCAAACTATTTGTGGTACCAGCTTTGACCTTGCTGCGAGCCTGGCGCCTGGTGCTACCGGCCAATGGACAGGTCCTGGAGTTTTTGCAGACAGCAGTCTGCCGAATACCAGTGTATCTGTTGCTTCTGGAGGCTCCTACACCTTTACCTGGACCGTTACGGACGGATGTGGTACTTCGAGCGATCAGGTTACCATCGTTTTTGGCGAAAATCCTGATTTGGCTTACGCAGGTCCAGATCAGTCAGTCTGCGGAAATCTCGCACTACTTAGCGGGACTCCTTTGTCGGGCGGGCTATGGACCGGAAATGGGACTTTTTCAACTCCAAATCAAGGCAATACCTCCGTCACAGTTGCAGGTCCTGGTACCTACACATTTACCTACACTGTTTCAAATTCATGTGGTACTTCGAGTGATAATGTGACGGTAGTGTTCAGCGAAGGATCAACTGCAAATGCAGGAGCAGATCAGACGGTATGTGGTAATGTAGCTGCCTTGAGCGGCACAGCGCTAAGTGGTGGGCAATGGTCTGGAAATGGAACATTCGCCAATGCAAATGAAGGAAATACTTCTGTGACTGTAGCAGCTGCCGGGACATACACCTTTACTTATACAGTAACCAGTAGTTGTGGCGTGTCGAGCGATAATGTAACCATTGTATTCACCGAAGGAGAAACAGCTAATGCAGGTCAAGACCAAACGCTTTGTGGTACCAGTGCTGTGCTAAGCGCGACTCCAGCTGCAGGAGGACAGTGGAGTGGAAATGGAACATTTGCCGATGCAGGAAATGCAAATACAACTGTGTCAGTATCCGCCCCAGGTACCTACACTTTCACTTATACAATTAATGGTAGCTGCGGAGCGAGCAGTGATGACGTCACGATCGTGTTCACAGAAGGGGAGACTGCTAATGCTGGAGCAGACCAAACAGTTTGCGAAACCTTTGCTAACTTGAGCGCAACACCTGTAGACGGCGGTATCTGGTCCGGCAATGGAAACTTCGCTGACAGCAATGCAGCCATGACCTCTGTTTCTGTTGCAGCACCTGGAACCTACACCTTTACCTATACAGTAACGAGTAGCTGTGGAACATCGAGTGATGAAGTGACTATCGTTTTCGCGGAAGCATTGCAGGCAGATGCTGGAGCAGATCAAACAGTTTGTGGAAATGTAGCAGTACTTGAAGGCGCACCGGTTTCAAACGTTCTCTGGTCTGGTAATGGAACCTTCGCAAACGCAACAGAAGGTAATACGACCGTAACGGTGGCTGCTGTAGGTACCTATACTTATACACTCAGTGTAACAGATGATTGCGGAAACTCATCTATCGATCAAGTAACTATTGAATTCTCTGATGGAGCTCAGGCCAATGCAGGTCCTGATCAGTCAGTCTGCGGACTGTCTGCGACAATGGCGGCACAAGGAACGGGAACCTGGACAGGAAACGGAACATTTGCAAGTTCTGATGGAAATAGTGAAGTATCGGTGGCAGGACCTGGTACCTATACTTTTACCTGGACAACGACAGACGACTGCGGAGTCAGCAGCGATCAGGTTGATGTTACTTTTGAAGAAAGCCCAAGTACTGCTGAAGCTGGTCCTAATGAACAAGTTTGTGGCCTGAGTTATACGCTGCAAGGTAACAATCCTGCATTCGGTCAGGGAACCTGGAGTGGTTCTGGAAGCTTTGCTGATGCCAATAATGCAACCACCACGGTTACAGTGGCAGACTACGGTGATTATACCTTTAGCTGGGATATATCAAACGACTGTGGAAACAGTATGGATCTTGTAATCATCAGCTTTGTGGAGGGCGAAGCAGTAGATGCTGGTGCCGGAGGTGAGACCTGCGGACTTAGCTTCGACCTTGCTGCTTCAGGAACTGGAACATGGTCCGGTAATGGTACCTTTGCGAATGCCTCTTCGGCTGCAACTACCGTCACAGTGGTTGCTCCTGGAACCTATACCTTCACCTGGACAGGCTCAGGCGAATGCTCGGCAAATGCAAGCGACGATGTGACAGTTATCTTTAGTGAAAATGAGGCAGTGGCAAATGCTGGTGCAGATGATTCTATATGTGGACTCTCCTACACTTTGGCAGGAACGCCTGAAACTGGCACCTGGACTGGTTCTGGAACATTCGCAGATGCTAATGATCCGAACACAGTGGTGACCGTTGCCGATTATGGAAATCAGGAATTTGTTTGGACTGCCACCAGTGACTGTGGAACGGCATCAGATGCCGTGACCATTTCTTTTGTTGACCCTATGCCAACACAAGCGACGGTAGGAGAAAATGAAACGGTTTGTGGCTTGACTTATACACTTACCGGAAACACCCCTGTCGTAGGAACCGGTACCTGGTCTGGAGCTGGTACCTTCAGTGATGAAAATGATCCTAATGCGACTGTGACAGTGGCTGAAGCAGGAGACTATACCTTCTCCTGGTCGATTGCCAATGAATGTGATTCATCGGCGGATCTCATGATTATCACTTTCACGGAAAGTACTGCGACTGCCAATGCCGGTATTGATGCGGTTGTGTGTGGACTATCACATCAGTTAAGTGCTACTGCTGCTGCCGGCGGACAATGGTCAGGCGCAGGAATAACCTTTGCTGATCCGACCGATCCTACAACTACTATGACTGCTACTACTGCGGGCATCTATACTGCTACCTGGACAGTAGACAGTGATTGTGGACAAGCTTCGGATTCTGTGGAAGTCGAACTAATCGAAACCTCTACTGCTGATGCAGGAAATGATGATACGACCTGTGGCACAAGCTATGCCCTTATGGCAAATGTGGCGGCTGGACAAACCGGTACATGGACGGGCAACGGCACATTTGCCGATGCAACAGATCCAAATACTACAGTAGCAGTTTCTGCAGCTGGAGAATACACTTTCACCTGGACGCTGGACGCTGGCGACCCCTGCCCTGCTACTTCGGACCAGGTAACGATTAACTTCACTGAGGGAGTAGGTGCCAATGCTGGTATGGATGATACAACTTGTGGAATCTTCTTGTATCAACTGTCTGCCCAGTTGCCGGAAGGCGAATCCGGACTATGGTCAGGTGCTGGGACATTTGCGAATGCAACTGATCCAATGACTTCTGTTGCGGTACTGGAAGCTGGAACCTATGTGTTCACATGGACTGTTACTGGAAGCTCTTGCGGCAGTGGAAGCGATGAAGTAGAAATCACCTTTATTGAGCCTTTGAATGCTAACGCTGGTGCCAACGGGGCCAACTGCGATCTGGATTATACCATGAATGCTGGTGAAGTGCCAGAAGGTGCTACAGGATATTGGTCGCCTGTCGACGGACTCACAATAACAGATGTTTCGGATCCCAACACTACTGTAATGGCTGCAGAGGCAGGAATGTACAGCATGACCTGGAATCTGGAAAGAGATGGCTGTGAGAGTGATACTGATGTTGTTGTGCTCGATTTGGGTGCTGGCAATGAGGTCACTGCGGATGCAGGACCGGACGATCAGCAATGTGGATTGATCTTCGAACTCAGCGCTCAATTAAGTGCAAATGCTACCGGATTCTGGACTGGATTGGGAACCTTTGCTGATGCAAATTCTCCCAATACAGAAGTAACAGTGGATGCTTATGGCGTCTACATCTTTACCTGGAATGTTGAGTCCACTTGTGGATCATCATCGGATCAGGTTCAGGTGGAGTTCGGAACGCAACCAACAATTGTTGATGCTGGACCGGATGACAGCGTTTGTGGCCTGAGCTATACATTCGATGCTGCCATTCCTGATGTGGGACTCGGCTTCTGGCTAGGGGAAGGAGAATTTTCCGCTTCAGCGAATCCGGGAGCAACCGTAACGGTCTCCGATTACGGTACCTATACATTTGTCTGGTCAGTGGAAAACTGCAATTGCCCTACTGTTTCCGATGAGGTAGTAATCACCTTTGAAGATTGTACTCAGGTAGAGGAATCTGTAACAGCAGTGGATGATGAATATTCCACGGAAATGAATGAGGAGATCACCATCTCTCCTATGAACAATGATATCTACGAAGGCAATAATACTGTCAATTACTCTGCAGTGACGCAGCCAGCACACGGAACTGTAATGCCTCTGGACAATAATCTTGTGTACATGCCAAACGAAGGCTATGTAGGGCCGGATGTCTTTACTTATACCGTTTGCGACAGTGCAGGAAATTGTGATACAGCGATCGTGACTATCAATATAGTTTACACGCCAACCGAATGCGAATACGTTGGTGACTTCTGCACAGAGCCGCTTACTTCAGTGTCGATTTGCATCGTGCCCTGCGATATCAATAATGGATTCATTACGGACCTTACCACTACTTATAATTGTAGCTTGAGCGTTACCAGCGATATTTGCTTCCAATACACTCCGCTTCCAGGATTCCTGGGTCAAGATCAAATTGTGATTACCTATTGTGATACCGATGGCAACTGTGAATCACACTACGCTGATATCACAGTAGTGGAGAGCTGCGAAGGTGGCACTCCTAATGACTCTAACGAGACTCCGGTAACCGAAGATGATCAAGGCTCAACGGTAGAAGGTGGTTCAGTAACGATCTCACCGCTGCTAAATGACAACGACCCAAATGATGATGAATTGACCATTGCGAGTGTTGGTTCACCATCTAACGGAACTGCCACGATAAACGGATATGATATTGTATACACTCCAGCTCCAGGATTTACTGGAGTTGATTCGTTTGGATATACTGTTTGCGACAGCAACGGAGCCTGTGCCACCGCTATCATCACCATTACGGTGGTAAGCAATGATGGAAACAATGCACCATTTGCCAACGACGACAACGAGACTGTGGAGATCAATGAAATTGCTGCGGTTGACGTACTGGCAAATGACAGTGATCCGGACGGCGATAGTTTCTACATATCAGACTATGGACAGCCGACCAACGGAACAGTAGTGCAAGGCGGCACTAATCTGCTTTACACCCCTGATACAGACTATGTTGGTGCCGATAGCTTTACCTACGAAATCTGCGATACCGAGGATGCATGTGTTACAGCTACCGTGTCTATCAATGTAGTAGACAGTAGCGCATGCAATAATCCGGCGCTTTGTACAACGCCAGTTACGCCAACTGAAGTTTGCATTGACTTTTGCACCATCGACGATGCCGACGTAACGGTCCAGGATGTGCATACCCTCTTCGATTGTAGTATCAATCTACTGGGAGGAACCTGCGTACAGTATACAGGATTGCCTGCTTTCTATGGAGAAGAACAATTAGAAGTCACTGGTTGTGACTCTGAAGGTAATTGCGAAACGATCACTGTTATCATTACTGTTCAGGACGATTGCAGCCAAGAGCCAACAGAAGGAAAGGCACCGGGAGAGACGCTTCTCATTCCTAATTTCTTCTCGCCTAACTCGGACGGTTTGAACGACTACTGGCTGGTGAAAGATTTGCCGGATGAAGACGATCTGTATGTACGTGTATTTGACCTAAGAGGTCAGATGATGTACGAACAGCGAATTTCCGAAACCCTTTTGTGGGATGGCAGAGCCTCAGGAGCATTGCTTCCAGGTGGAATCTATGCCTACTCATTGGGTAACGGGAAGAATGTTCATTACACAGGTCTACTAAATATCAGAAGATAGCATATAGGTTAGGAACCTTTAGGGGGTGGTCAACTGGCCACCCCCTTTTTTGTGCCCTAAGGGATAAGGAATCAATAACTGTCTGATTTTGACGCCGCAAGAAATGATTTAGACGAGGCATTTTTTGACAGCATCCTTGTTGGCTGGTGGAGAAAAATAACGATGGATAAATTATTTCTAGCAAGTCAAAATGGATAGTTATTGATTCTCTATCCCTAAGCAAAACCCTCCCTGCAAAACTTCTCGACCTCCGCCACTACTGTGCTCGCAACTTTGGCTGCATCACCTACATAGTCGATCGTCCTAAGAGAAAGCAGTTTCTCCTTGTTTTCCCTACTCAAATCCAGGGCTTCAATAAAGGACACCAGATCCTGCCGCTCAATTTGTTTCCCCCTGGTATGTTCTTTCAGCAAATTATAAGGGTCTTCAACACCATGCAGTTTTAAGATCGTTTGAATAGGCTCCGCAAGTAATTCGGGACTACTTGCCAGAATATCTCGGCAGAGCTGCTCATCCAACTGCAATTTGCCCAATCCCTTTATGGTTTCACGGATAGCAAGAAAGCTGTGAGCCAGTGCAACACCCAGGTTTCGCTTCACAGTGCTATCGGAGAGGTCTCTTTGCATTCTGGAGCGACAAAGACGATCAGACAGTATGGTCAGCATGGCATTGGAAAGTGCAAGATTGCCTTCACTGTTTTCGAAGTTTATGGGATTTACCTTATGAGGCATTGTGGAAGAACCGACCTCGTTTTTGCTACTCTTTTCCTTAAACAAACCCTTCGAAATATACTGCCAACAGTCAAGGTCCAAGTCCATCACCACATTGTTGATCTGTCGGCAGATATTAAAGTAAGCCGCCCAGGAGTCTTGATCTTCTATCTGTGTAGTAGCAATATTTGGCTCAAAGCCCAGATCCCGAATAAAGGCATTCGAAAAACCGATCCAATCAAAATCCGGGAAGGCTGCCTTCATCGCCGAGTAATTGCCAACCGCCCCATTCAGTTTAGCACGAAATCGGTATGACTCCAGTTTTTTCAATTGTCGAAGCAGGCGATTGGCAAAAACCGCCAACTCCTTTCCGGCAGTAGTTGGACTCGCTTTCTGGCCATGAGTATAGGCTGGAAATGCCTGCTGCTGCCATTGCGAAGCTAGCCCGGTTAGCTTCATCAGCAATTCCTTATGTAGCTCCTGTTGAGCCCCCCTTCGATAGTCGTCCAGCATGCTGCTATAAGCTAGATTGTTAATATCATCCGATGTCAAGGCAAAGTGAATCAGGTGCTCATTTCGCAATTGCAGGCGAGCGCGTAGAAAGATTTCGCAAGCCTTTAAATCATGCCTGGTCTCTCGTTCCACGGCCTTGATTTCTAAATAATCTTCATCGCTGAAATTATGCAGACAGTCATTGATGCGCTCTTTTTCATCTGCAAGCAAAGGCTCAAAAAGTCCGGTTTTATCCAATGCAAGCACATACAGCATTTCCACCCTACATCTGGCTCTCATGAGTGCATACTCACTGAAATATTGCCCAAGCTCCCTCAGCCTGGTGCCATATCGACCGTCAAGTGGAGAGATGGCAAGAGCAGAGTTCATAAGGTCCATATTATTGCATTTTTAAAGTACTTCTAGCTAAAAGATATCTCCACACAAGACAAAGCAAGCAGCTTGATTTGTAGACCGGACAAAAAAAAGCCCCGATATAACTTTCGTTAGATCGGAGCTTTGTAAACATTTTTTCTCTACTTAGTAGGACACATTGCTAAATTCTCCTACAATCGTCCCATCTTCTGTCAGCACTCCATTGCTATCGGTACAAGTAAAGCTGAAAGTGCCACTGACGATTTGATCCACAGTATTAAACTCCGTGAATTCAATCGTTCCATTGGCACTATCCACCAATTGGCAAATCACCGTATTTGAACCGAACAAATCATCATTGAAAACAGTAGAACCCGCAGCCAGCTGGTAGGTACCAACGGCGAAGTCACCCTCATGAGCCAATACGACTGATCTATCTGTGCTTATGTTCGTACCTTCTATTCTCAGAATTGAACCGCTGACTTGTGCAAGAGCACTTGGCGCTGTCCAGTTTTCGCCGTTGATCACTGCAGTGAATGAAGCATCTTCTGTAGGAGTCTCACATGCGGGGCAATCGGGTCCACCACAATCCACACCAGTTTCAGAACCATTTAAGATTCCATCCGTGCAGGTCGGAGTAGTAGTTACACCACATGGAGGACAAGGCCCACCACAATCTATTCCGGTTTCTCCTTGATTTTGCTCACCATCAGTACAGGTAGGAGGTATGCTCACGCAAGCAGGGCAAGGACCGCCACAATCTATTCCTCTCTCTCCCTGATTTTGTTTGCCATCATCGCAAGTGTGGTCCTTGCTGCAAGAGTTCATCGAGAGTGCAGAAACAAGGATCATTAAAATTATTAAACAAGCATTTTGCTTCATCTGCTGTGGGTCTAAGGTTCATTGATATTGCAGCCACTAGTTCACTGCTTCCGTCGACCAGAAATAAATGGTCGATCACACACAAATATATCGAAATCAAGGCAATTGCACTTTGCTACAGACGTCAATATACGACATTATGGCAGAAACTTCCTCTGCAATCGCAGGCTTCTTTTTATATACAATTTCCTGCAAAGCAGCAATACACGACCTTTTTGCCCAACAATAGCTGATTTGTAGTTTTTTTGGAGCGAAGCGATCGACCCACATGGTTAGGCTCTTCCCGCTGTCCGTTCCAATTCAGGTAGCATCTGGCCGCTTCGTGTATCCACTGCCAGGGTCTCCTCCTACCGTCGTAGCCCCTGCCAGTGGCACACTCAGTCGTCCATCTGCCACCTTCATTTCCTCTTCCATCGGGGCTATTTTGCAGCTTCTGTGGGGGATGGGATATGGGATTAGGGACTACGGATCTTGGATAACGGATAGCGGGCAATGGTCAATTCCTAAAAACAGATGACACTTCTAGCGCTTGCTTACGTGACTCTGACTATGAAGGGGGCGCTCATTTTGTGTCACCATGTTGTGTACTGTCAATTCTCCAGGGCTTCATCCTCCGATTCCATTGCTGTAGCCGAGCCAACAGGACCTGAGCCAGCGTGAGTAAAAACTAATGACGGAACCCACGCCGGACGCTGAGCCAGAGTGAGTAAAAACTATTTCGCCTGCCAGAAAAAGGACTTTGCTCATACTAATGCAGTAGCCAATGACGGTCCTTGAGCGGAGTCGAAAGGCCCGTTATTGGCGGACTACGGAGCTGATAATGAGCGGTATATGTATCAGAAACACAATTCTCCGTAATCCGGCGAGTGTGGACCACGAAGAGTGAAGTTTGTTTGGCGATCAAACAATCAACCACGAGCAAGCAAGCATCTAAATAGCCCCGATAGGAGTAGATATGAGTAGGCCAGCTACCGTGGTGAATGGCTGGCCATGGGGGCTCGGAGCCTGCGGAGAGACCACAGGGCCAGACCATGAACAGGTAGATGGGCTGCGAATAGGAACGGATAGCGGGTAGCCCGTCACGACGAGCCACTGGCGCTTCGCTCCAAAAAATTAAATTAGAAAATCATTAGTTTGCTTGCTTGAGGTCCTCCTGTAAAGGCTATTAGTACTGCTCCTTGTCATTGGGGAAATCCTCACTCTTCACATCCGCGATGTAATTGGTGACAGCACCTTTGATTTCCTCGTATAGATTTAGATATTGGCGCAAGAAACGCGGCTTAAACTCGTAGGTAATGCCCAGCATGTCGTGTACCACCAATACCTGGCCATCCACATGCGGTCCCGCGCCAATTCCAATGATCGGAATGCCTACCGACTCTGAAACCTGCTTGGCTAGTTTTGCCGGGATTTTTTCCAGCACGATCGCAAAGCAGCCCAGCTCTTCAAGCAGTTTAGCATCTTCCAGTAGTCGTGTAGCCTCGGCCTCTTCCTTGGCTCGCACGGTGTAAGTGCCGAACTTGTAGATCGATTGGGGGATAAGACCCAAATGGCCCATTACCGGTACTCCGGCTTTCTGGATGCGCTCAATTGCATCTGCGACCTCGCGGCCCCCTTCGAGCTTGACTGCGTGAGCACCGGATTCTTTCATGATCCGGATAGCCGAATTTAGCGCTTTGAGAGAATTTCCTTGATAGGTGCCAAAGGGGAGGTCAACAACAACGAGCGCCCGATCGACTGCTCGAACCACCGAGCTGGCGTGGTAGATCATTTGTTCGAGTGTGATGGGCAAGGTCGTCTCATGACCAGCCATCACGTTTGAAGCAGAGTCGCCCACCAGAAGGATGTCGATGCCTGCCGCATCCAATATTCTGGTCATGGAAAAATCGTAGGCCGTCAGCATCGCAATCTTCTCGTTGCGGTCTTTCATTGCCCGTAGCTGATGCGTGGTGACTTTCTTGACCTTTTTGACTTCCTTCTTGTGAATTGACATAGCTGTGTTTTCGGCGAATTTAGTCATTAAGGGATAGAGAAACAATAACTGTCCATTTTGACTTGCTAGAAATGATTTATCCTTCGTTATTTTTCTCCACCAGCCAGCAAGGATGCTGTCAAAAAATGCCTCGTCTAATTCATTTCTAGCGGCGTCAAAATCAGACAATTTTTGATTCCCAGTCCCTAAGTCAATGGATGCAAAACAAAGAGCCCTCACCATAATATGGTGAGGGCTCTTTTGTTAAAATGCTGTCTTTTTAGCTCGTTCAGCCTGACTAGTGCTGCGGACTTCGTTTGCGTAGCACTAGGCTTTTGAATCGTCTACCTCTTCAAATTCCACATCCTGAACATCAGGTACGTCGTTGGCAGTTTGCTGTCCGGCCTGCGGGTCTTGTTGTTGACCGCCTGCCTGAGCGTCTTGCTGCTGAGCCTGGTAGATTTCAGCTGAAGCCTTTTGCCAGGCATCGTTCAGCTTCTCGTTTGCCGCTTCGATAGATGCAACATCATCTTTGTTATTCAATGCTTGCTTCACATCGGCTACTGCAGCTTCGATGGCAGATTTGTTATCCGGAGAAATTTTATCGCCAAACTCACTAAGTTGCTTCTCAGTCTGGAAAACCATTGTTTCAGCCTTGTTGACTTTCTCGATGTTTTCTCTCGCAGCCTTATCCGCTTCCTCATTAGCTTTTGCTTCATCCTTCATCTTCTGAATCTCAGAATCAGAAAGACCAGTCGAAGCTTCGATTCGAATGCTTTGCTCTTTACCTGTTCCTTTGTCCTTTGCAGATACTTTCAGGATTCCGTTTGCATCGATATCAAAAGTTACTTCCACTTGTGGAACACCTCTACCTGCTGGTGGGATTCCGTCGAGAATGAACTTACCGATAGACCTGTTGTCGCGAGCCATAGAACGCTCTCCCTGAAGTACATTGATCTCTACAGAGGTTTGATTATCCGCAGCCGTAGAGAAGGTTTCAGACTTCTTGGTTGGAATGGTTGTGTTGGACTCGATCAGTCGAGTGGAGACACCACCGTAAGTTTCTATACCAAGAGACAAAGGCGTGACGTCAAGTAGCAATACATCTTTCACGTCGCCGGAAAGAACACCCCCCTGGATCGAAGCTCCAACCGCTACAACCTCATCGGGATTTACGCCTCTTGAAGGCTTTTTGCCAAAGAACTTTTCTACTGCTTCCTGAATCTTGGGAATTCTGGTAGAACCACCTACAAGAATCACCTCATCGATATCAGAGGCGCTTAGGTTAGCGTCCTGAAGGGCTTTCTTGCACGGCTCCAGAGTTCTTGCAACCAAGTTGTCAGAAAGTTGCTCAAACTGTGATCGCGATAGCTTCTTGACAAGGTGTTTCGGCACGCCGTCAACCGCTGTTACGTATGGCAAATTGATCTCAGACTCATTGGAGCTGGAAAGTTCAATTTTCGCTTTTTCAGCAGCTTCCTTAAGACGTTGCAAGGCCATTGGATCTTTTCTAAGATCGATGTTCTCGTCTTGCTTGAACGAATCTGCCAGCCAATCGATAATTACCTGGTCGAAATCATCACCTCCGAGGAAAGTATCACCATTGGTTGACTTTACTTCGAATACACCATCACCCAATTCAAGAATGGAGATATCAAAAGTACCACCACCAAGATCGAAAACGGCAATTTTCTGGTCTATGTCGCGCTTGTCCAATCCATAAGCCAGGGCCGCAGCTGTAGGCTCATTGATAATTCTCTTTACAGTCAGCCCTGCAACCTCACCAGCTTCTTTTGTGGCTTGTCGCTGAGAATCGTTGAAGTATGCTGGAACGGTGATGACCGCTTCTGTTACTTCCTGACCGAGATAATCCTCGGCAGTCTTTTTCATTTTTTGTAGTACCATCGCAGAAATTTCCTGCGTGGTATAAAGTCTCCCATCGATATCTACTCTCACGGTGTCATTGTCGCCCTTGACGACTTTGTAGGAAACCTTGTCTTTTTCACCGCCGATTTCTGAGAATCTACGTCCCATGAATCGCTTGATAGACATGATCGTTTTGGTCGGATTGGTGATTGCCTGGCGCTTGGCTGGATCCCCGATTTTTCGTTCTCCATTGTCAAGAAACGCTACAATCGAAGGAGTTGTGCGTCTTCCTTCGTTATTGGCAATAACGACAGGTTCATTACCCTCCATTACCGCAACACAGGAGTTTGTAGTACCCAGGTCAATTCCGATAATTTTACCCATTGCTTTTTATGATTTAGTTTTTAATTTCTTCGTTGTACCTGTACTTTGTCAATACTTATGCCAAGGCATTTTTTGATGCCAAAAGGTCAATTTGCGGCAGATTTTGCCAGCTTATCAACAAAAAAAGGCAGCTTTGTATGTCAAAAAGGCAGGAGACTGCCACACACTGCCCCATTTGTCCTCTGCGAATCAGGTAAAAATAGATGGATGCTGAACAGTTTTCTGAAATGGTTTAGGCCTCTGGTCGTGTTTTACTTCCTGGTGTTTTACATCTTTGCCTCGTTTTCCTGGTGGGCTTATCTACATGTGCGAAAGAATAAGCAGGTGTTTGAGCTGAAAGTTGAGCAATTACAACATTCCTCTAACCAGTCTCCTCAACAATTAGCGCAATCGCCCGAATTCCAATATCTCCTGGAAAGGTACAAGGGTGGCAACTGGATGATAGCGGGTGAAGGCCTGGTCTTTATGCTCATCCTGATTTTGGGTGTGTATCGCATCCATTCCGGCTTCCAAAGGGAGCTAATGCTCAATCGACAACAACGCAATTTTCTCTTGTCCATTACACATGAATTGAAATCCCCACTTGCGGGAATTCAATTGGCCTTAGAAACCATGAGTCGCCCGGGCTTATCGGAAGATAAGAAGTCCATCTTGATCGACTATTCAAGAAAAGATGTGGATAGACTGAAGACTTTGGTTGAGAATATATTGACTGCTGCTCGACTGGATAATCAGTCTATATCTCTTAGCGCTGTGGAAATGGATGCCTCTCAGCTTTTGATAGGTATTTGTCAGGAATTTGAGAATAATTTCTCTGAGAAGAGGAAATTTACTTACGATGTGAAAAGTGGTTGCCGTATGGTTGCCGACCCCATGGCGATCGCTTCAATCTTCAACAACCTGATTGAAAATGCCATCAAATATTCGGGGCAGGGAGATAGTGTGAAGGTCAGTTTGACAAAGAATTCGGAAGCGGTAATCTTTACCGTCCGCGACACTGGATTCGGAATTTCCAATGCCAACAAGAAGAAGATCTTCCACAAGTTTTACAGAGTCGGCAATGAGGATACACGAAAGACTCAGGGAACGGGTCTTGGTCTTTTCATAGTGGGAGAATTGGCTAAGTGGCACAATGCCACCGTGAATGTTGCAGATAATTTACCGAAAGGCAGTATTTTCACCGTTAGGTTTGCCCTTGGCAAAAGAAAGAAGCAGCAAAACATGATTTCGGGTAGTTCGAACGCTCCTGCTACCCACCTTAACTAGGAGAATATGAAAGCACAAACCTGGCAAAATTGGGGAGGTAATGTGAAGGCGCGTCCTTCAAAGTTTAAGAAACCCAAAACGATTGAGAAACTGAGAAGCCA
Source organism: Chitinophagales bacterium (assembly GCA_020629005.1). Lineage (GTDB taxonomy): Bacteria > Bacteroidota > Bacteroidia > Chitinophagales > UBA2359 > JAHDDV01. The sequence goes on along the minus strand of JAHDEE010000021.1, from coordinate 12,560 downwards.
CCTTTCGAAGGCAGCTAAAAAGGGTCAGGTAGCCAGGGTTGTGGGCAGTGGTCACTCCTGGACCCGCCTGTGCAAAACCGACGATCTGCTGCTCTCCCTCGACAATCTTGCAGGTATCGAATCGATAAACAAAGAAAGCGGGATCGTAAGTGTCTATGCAGGTACAAAGCTGAAAGACTTTAATGCTGCACTCTTCGAAAATGGCCTTGCCATGGAAAATCTGGGAGACATCGATGTGCAATCGTTGGCAGGGGCAATTTCTACAGGTACGCATGGGACCGGAATTTCCTTCGGAAACCTTGGTACCCAAGTCACTGAGCTTACTTTGATGAAGGCTGACGGAGAAATCCTCGTTTGTTCTGAAACTGAGAACCATGATATCTTTAAAGCCGCACAGGTTTCTCTGGGTGCACTTGGTGTGATATTGAAGTATAAGGTTAAGTGCTTGCCCGCATACAAACTGCATTTCATTGAGAAGAAAGAAAGTGTGGAAGACTGTCTTGACAACCTCTATGAACACATTTACAGCAATCGGAACTTTGAGTTTTATTGGTTTCCATATACGGATGTAACCCAACTCAAGATCAGTAATACTACAGAACAAGAAGTCAAGGATAACTCCATGGTCAATTATGTGGTTAACGATGTATTGTTGGAAAATGTGCTGTTTGGTGGCATGGCAAGAATGGCTAAATACGTGTCCATGGCAAACAAGGCCGTCGCTAAGATTTCTGGTGCGGCAGTGTCAGAAGGAGAAAAGGTTAACTGGAGCCATAAGGTATATGCAACGCCTCGTTGGGTGAAATTCAACGAAATGGAGTACAACATCCCTCTTGCAAATTTCAAAGAGGCATTTTTGGAGATCAAGTCAGTCTTTGAAGACAAGCAATTTAAAGTCCATTTCCCTACCGAGAATCGCTTCGTGAAAGGCGATGATATCTATCTCAGTCCGGCTTACCAAAGAGACTCTGCTTATATCGCGGCGCACGTTTTCAAAGGCAAAGAATATAGAAGCTATTTTGATACACTCTCCGCAATCTTCAAAAACCATCAAGGCAGACCGCATTGGGGTAAGATGCATTTTCTTTCGGGTGAAGAATTGCGGGAGCTTTACCCTAAATGGGACGATTTTCAGCAGATTAGGACGATGCTTGATCCGCAGGGTATGTTCCTGAATCCCTATCTGAGAAAGCTATTTTTGGTGGACAAGAAAGTGAAAACACAAGTTCCGGTATCGTAGAACGTATGCTGAATAGTCTCAAAATTGCAGGTCGCTATCTGCAATTCCTGCTTACTGCCAGGACAAAATACTATATCCACTCTCCTTTCGTATACGACTTTTGCGAGTCCGTGCTCAGTGATAGAAGACGATTCTATGCATTTGCAGATATTATTGGTCTGCGCTCACATCTGGAGCTGGATACCAGAGAAATTGCCATCACTGATTATGGAGCAGGCTCTTCTTTTAACAAAAGCTCCACCCGCAAGATCCAAGATCTAAATCAGAAGGTATCAACGCCTGATCGTGATGGCAAGCTACTATTCAGAATTGTAGATCGCTACAAACCACAAAATGTGCTGGAGTTGGGCACTTGCCTTGGGGTCGGCACCATGTATCTTGCTCGTGCTTGCGCTGGAAAGGTCTGGACCATCGAAGGATCGGAAAATCTGGCTGATCTGGCCGCTGCGAATTTCGATATGATGCAACAGGAAAACATTGTGCAAAGGGTTGGAAGCTTCGAAAGCCAGTTATCTCCCTGTCTGGAAGAAATGCAGCATGTGGATCTCGTTTTTTTTGATGGGAACCATCGCGAGAAAGCTACTATGCAGTATTTTGAAACTTGCCTACAGTATGCTCATGAACACAGCATATTCATATTTGACGACATATATTGGTCGGAGGGAATGATGAAAGCATGGGCTGCAATTAAGGCGGATGCCAGGGTCAGTCTCAGTCTGGACCTTTTCCATCTGGGCCTTTGCTTCTTTCACAAGGGTAAGTCCAAAGAAGATTTCAAGCTCTACATGTTTTAGAGTTAGAAAAAGAAAAACCCCGTGTTATGTTAACATAACACGGGGTTTCTTTTCTAGAATGGCGTGGCTTATTGCTTCATCAGCAGCTGGCTGATATAGTTTTCACCATCGTTAATGTTTAGCAGATACGAGGCTGGACTCAAACCTTGCAGGTCTAACTCGACCTTACTCGGTCCTGCAGGTACTGCCAACTTCCGCTCTATCACAATTCTTCCCATGAGATCGTATAGAACGATGCTCACTTCAGAATCTGTGGCGCTAGTGAAAGACAGTTCAGCAATATCTCTCACTGGCATTGGTGCTATATAATTCAGCGTCAGTTGCAGCGAGCCTCTATGGATGACAACAGTATTGGAAATCTTCAAGCGATCCTCAGCGTCTGCCTGTACCAGTCTGTAGTAATAGGTGCCAGCCCCAAGGCCTTCATCTGCGTACTGGAAGTGCGCAAAAGCACCCGTTCCTGGCTGTACCTGTGTCATTGTCGAGAAGTGTTCTCCGTTTATAGATTTTTGAAGGATGTAGGTCTGCTCCAAACCATTACCGGTAAAGCTCAGAAGGTTAGAAGTTTCGAGCAGTTGACCGGTGAGTTCAAGATCAGAACTGTAGCCACCATCGAACACTTTACCATCAGCATCCTCACATTCAACTTCGATGGTTTGAGTGAGCGCCTTACACCAGGCTTCATCCAGACCATAGACGCTAAGCGTCTCCCCTTCGGTCAATTGCATTCCGTCTGGAACCGGGTATCCGGTGACAGAATTGTAGAAGCTCATTGTTCCTGTTCCGCCCAATTGGACCAACTGCAATACAGCAGTTCCAGTAGGATTACCGTCAACATCCGTATTACATAGGTAGTTGATGGAGAATGCAGCAGGATTAGCCTCACAAGGAATCGGACAGTTAACTTCTATCGTTTGGGTCAATGCTTTACACCAGTTCTCATCCAAAGCGTATACATTTACTTGATCACCATGACTAAGTGTGATTCCATTCATGACCGGGAATCCTGTTACAGAATCATAGTAGCTCAAGTCTCCTGTACCAGAAACTTTAGACAGATCAAGTGTTGCCGTTCCGGCATTATATCCATTTGCATCCAGGTGACAAGTGTAGGAAATATTAAACGCTGCAGGAGCATTATCACAGTCATTTTGGATGGCTTCACACACTACCGACACAGTTCTGGTCGCAGAAACACATCCCTGCTCATCAACAGCATAAATCGAGAATGAATCGCCATTTGAAGCAGCTGCACCATTTGCAATCGGGCTGTCAGCAGCTGTATAGTAAGTCAGACTTCCGTTTCCTGCCGTCTTTTCGAGATAGAGATTTGCAGTCCCATTGAGATTTCCGTCTCCGTCAGTATTACACACATAGCTTGCTACAAAATCTACTGGATTGAAAGCACAAGGATCTGTCACAGTGGCATCACAGCTAACGGTGATGGTCTGTGTGTTAGCTTTACACCATGCCTCATCAAGACCGTATACATTTACCACCTGCCCATTGGTTAGTGACATGCCATTTGGTATAGGCATTCCTGTTTCGCTATTGTAGTAAGACATTACACCAGTTCCACTTAGTTGCTCTAGAACCAAAGTAGCAGTACCAGTTAAAAGTCCGTCTGCTGTCGTATCACAGTTATAGGAAATCGCAAAGGAAGATGGGTTTCCGTTACAAGGAACCTCACAATCTACAGAAATCGTCTGTGTCAGTGCTTTACATCCATCTTCGTCCAGGGCGTATACCGAGAGCACTTCTCCATCAGCCAGTGCCATACCATCATGTACTGGGAATCCACTTACTGAATTATAGTAAGACAAGGTACCAAGACCTGAAACCTTGGAAAGGTGGAGGGTCGCAGCTCCAGAGTTAAAGCCTCCGGACCCTTCCTGACAAGTGTAGGAAATATTGAATCCTGCCGGTGCATCATCACAAGGATCACCATCAACAGGACCGCCACCAGTATCTGGTGCCGTACATTCGACATTCATAAACAGTACGCCAGTCTGACATCCATTGGCATCACCAGCAAAAGCAGCAATAGTTTGTCCCGTATTAAGTGTCATACCGTGACTGAGCTGCTCTCCTGTGTTTTGATCATAGTAGAACAAAGGCAAATCACCGCTCAACTGCTCCAAAGAAAGTGTTGCAACGCCTGTAAAGTCCCCGTTTGCATCCAACTCACAAAAGTACAACATGCTGAAAGTCGGTGGATTCAACACGCATGGATCATTGTTGACACAAGCAACTGTGATGGTTTGCGTTAAGGCTTTACAGCCAGCCTCATCCAAGGCATATACATTGTATTCGCTTCCGGATACAAGCTGCATTCCATTTTGCACCGGGAAACCAGTGATGGAATTATAGTAGCTCAATTGCCCTGTGCCGCTCAGCTGTGCCAATACCAGGGTAGCCGAACCATCAGCAGAAGGGTTACAGTCGTAACTCATAGAGAAAGAGGCAGGAGCAGCTTCACAAGGAGTGGGGCAGAATACCTCAATATCCTGAGAGTAGGCTTTACATCCTTCTTCATCCAGACCATATACCGAAATAGCTTCACCATGACTCATCGTGATTCCAGGCTGTACAGGGTATCCTGTGATAGCATTGTAAAATGACATGGTGCCATTGGAGTTCGTAGGTGTCAAAACCAGGGTAGCAGTTCCACTGTTGAATCCAGCAGTATTTTGATGACAATCATAAGAGATGTCAAAGCTTGGAGGATTGTCCTCACAAGGCCCCGCTGCGCCAGCGACAAAGGAAAATTCCTCTGAAGTCTTTTGCTCAGCGTTTTGCCGAGCCACTGTTGTCTTATTTTTTTTCTTCTTCTTCTTGAACCACTTACCAAATTTGAAGTTGACTCCGAAGCCAAATCCTCCAATGATGAGGGCGCCGCCTAAAAGAAAAAGACCTAAGTAATGAATGAGCTTCATGAATATCGATTTTTTTCTAAAATTGTTTTTCTAGTTTTGGTTGCCCTCAATCCTACTTCCTAAGAGGGTCTTAACTAATTACAGACAGTTGAAAGCAGCTTAGGTTTAAGAACCACACGCAAAAAATGATTAGCGCCTCTTCCAAACGGTTACAATAAACCTGCCAGCTTTACGTATTAAGCTAATATACTACATTTACTTCAATGTTCTATGTTATTTTCTGTCGCTTTTTTGCATTTCTTTCACCTACAGTTTAGAAGATTATTAATTTAGCCTTCTGTCTAGTATTCTGGTCAATGGCATCAATTATGTACAGGCCCGTGGGCAATTGCAAACCAGCTAATGTATATTCATTGTTAAGTGCATCAAGCTTCGCAACAAGTCGACCGTCATAGGTATATAGTCGAATATTTTCATAATATTTTAGCCTATTTGCCAAACGAAAACTTCCTGAAGCGGAGACAGGGTTTGGGAAGACTTCTAAAGAAGACAAGTCCATTTCCGGAAAATCTTCCGTTCCAACAGTCTCAATGTTCGTACAAGCTATTGCTGCTAGCCCACTGATTTCCTCATAATTCCCATTGATTACGGCCTTTACTGAAGTCAAACAGGCTTCTGCTCCTGTATCACTTGACTCAGGATCAAAATGTATCCTTAGGAAGGCCAGAGGCTCGGAGTTCTTTGGCAGCACCTTTTCTTGCACAGGTAGCCCGATGATATGACCCTCATCATTGAAAAACAGGCTGATGTGATAGTCATTATCGAAATAAATATTCTCAACAAGATCGATCGCAACACCTTCCAGCCTAAACTGGTATGCTTGAACGAAGTGATCGGTATTTTGAATGCTTATATCAAAATAATGCTCATCCAAATTCGCTTCAGAAAGATAGAATAAGCTGGTCTGATTGGGGTTAGATACGGTAAAAGGAAACTCGCAATGAGAATGGCTGGTATTGCTGCCATCAGGATGAGCGTGGCTGTCCGCTTCATACAGGTGACAACCAATCAGCAACATGGCATCTGTTACAGAGATTTCCCCATCATCATTCAAGTCCGTGCAAGCAGACACCTCCAGCTGATCAGAGAATATGCCTTCGTATATGTAGTTTATGGCATCCATTGTGCCAATAGCTCCATCATTATTCAAATCTCCAAAAAGATGGCTGCCATTGCATTCGCCCGTGCAGTCCATTTGTGCATCACCCAGAAGATTGCCTGCACAATCAACGTATAGCTCGCAGTCTTCCAGCACAACAAAATCCGTAATTACCTCATCACCAATGAGTTCAAGACAAACCTGTGCCCAATTGTTCATATAATCGATCTCTTCTCTTCCTGCGGCGTCAGGCGATTGAGTCCAATTGACCCGGACCACCAATGTGTATCGCCCCGGTTCAAGATCCGTCACATCAATCCACTGGCAGTCGAGCATCGAGGGGTATTGGTCCCAACATCCTGCAGTAATTCCCATATTTTGGCAATCGAATTTGGGCTCACCTCCATCAGGGCAAAACAAATCGAGTACACACATGCCCATTTTGAAGCCAAGTGGCAGACTCTGACCAGCTTCATCAAACAAGACATACTCAGCATAGTTGGCGTAATGCCAATGGTTGTGACAGGGATCCCATTCGTACAGCTCGTTACCATTATTGATATTGCTCGGTGAGTTTCCAATGAAGTAGTCCTGTTCTCCTTCATTCGCAATGTTAGTGGTAAATCGGATGATCACTCGTTCTCCATATCCATTCAGGCAACCCTCCTGTATCATACACTGGTCAATGTTATCCAGAACATCCATTTCCAGAGTGTTCTTTAGTATCTCCTGGTTCACCAGCAAATCAGGTCCCGAACACTGGGGATCGGAATTGTAGAAACAATCTTCAGGTACGCTGATGGTAGCAATAGGATTGTAATTGCAGGCATCCGGGTCTGTACAACCAGCCACCTCGCCTTGATAGCTCAGACTCCAAACCAAAGGGTGTGCGTTACAAGTCTCTCCCTCTGTTCCTATACGTATGTAGTATCGCTCGCCACTGTTCATCATCTGTGAAGTCTCGGACTGTCCGCCAGCGCAAGTTTGCTGAGCAAAATTGATGGTACCTGCTTGCGTATATCCCGCAACCCAACCAGCACAGTCATCATATATCCAGATGGTTAGTGGGCAGGCGTTTGAGTAACCACAGGTGCTAATCTGATAGGCACCCTGCTGCTCGGGCTCAAATGCATACCAATACTCATTAGTCCACAAGTTATGCTGGCCTGTCTCAATACTAGCTGCAGAAGTGCAAGTGAGTCCCAAAGGGCATCCCATAGATACGGAAAAATCAGATGTGAAAATCGGGTTGTCAGCAATCAATTCTCCTTGATAGTACACCTGTAGTCCTCCGCCCTCCGCTGGATTCAGTCCGTCATTAGATGAATCTGACACCGTAAGGGTCATACAGGTATTGGACGGCACACAACCATCAAATCCACCTATGCCTCCTTGTTCCAATTGAAATCCTGCAAGTAGTTTGAGTGTCCAGCTAATTTCCTGTGGATAGTTGTCTGCACTAAAAATGATTTGTAATTCTGACTGGTTATCAGGACACTGAGCCTCAGCACTGCTAAAGAATAGGAAACAAGATGTGAAGATCCAGAGAATCCTGGTGAGGGTAGTGCTCGTCATAAATTAGATAACGTTGGTTAGAGTCTAAAAGCTCTTCAGCCAAAAATAATTGAATTATCATTTGCATTGCCAAAATAGACGGATTATATTTGGGACATAATAGAGATCAATTATGATACAGTTCGTCACACTTTCTTGTCCATGTTGTTGTTGTAAATTATACAACTGACGGGAGGTGTGCATATACTAAAAATTAGCAAGGGCCTTTCCGTCGGAAAGGCCCTTTTCTTTTGTCCTTAATGAGTTGATTGAAATGGAAATTGTTAATATAAATATCCCTTGTTGCTGCTGTTGTTGTACCGGACTCAAGTCCCGGCAAGAGTAGCTGTATACCAATAAGAAAAATGAATCCAGGTAAGCCTCTCTTGCACAAGCAGGAGGGGCTTTTTTTTTGAAAGAAATGAGAGGCCACATGCTGGTCTTTCCGGATCCCGGGCAATGGGGATTGGTTCGGGATCCTTCAAATGAACAAGATAAACTACATAGATATGATTGCAACATCGAAAAGAACTACGGAGAGCAGCAAATTGCGGAAAACTTTCTCCAGGAACGAAGAAATAAACATCGTTGAGGGCTTTGTTGGGAACACACCGCTTTATCCGCTGAGGAAGATCTGGCAAAGCTCCAGTGTGGAGATTTTTGCCAAACTCGAATGGCAGCAACTGGGCGGAAGCGTAAAGGCAAGGCCCGCCTTCAATATTATCTGTCAGGCACTTCGTAGCGGTCAACTACTGGGCGGAAAAACCCTATTAGATGCCAGTAGCGGCAATACAGGAATTGCCTATGCCAGCTTGGGGGCCAGGTTAGGGGTTCCCGTTACGCTTGTGCTACCTGAAAATGCCAGTGCAGATCGCATACGCATTATCTCAAGCCTCGGGGCAGAGATCGTGTACAGCTCACCATTGGAATCGACAGAAGGAGCCAGAAAACTGGCAGCGGAGATAGCAGCTTCAGATCCCGAAAAGTACTTCTATGCAGACCAATATTCAAATGAAAACAATTGGCTAGCACACTATCGAGGCACAGCAAACGAAATCTGGCAGCAAACACATGGTGAAATCACCCACTTTGTAGCCGGACTCGGTACTACAGGCACCTTTACCGGAACCACAAAAAGGCTCAAGGAGCTAAATCCTGAACTGCAAGCGGTTGAACTACAACCGGAAACATCTTTACACGGTTTGGAAGGATGGAAACATCTCGAAACAGCAGATGTTCCTCAAATCTATCAAAACGAACTTGCGGATCAGCGAATTGAGCTAGCATCTGAGGAGGTTTACAGTCTTCTTCCTTCAGTGGCCAGGCGAGAAGGCCTGTTGATCAGCCCTTCAGCTGCGGCAAACTTGCTGGGCGCTATCAAAGTGGCAGAACAATTGGATTCTGGAAAAATCGTCACAATTTTTGCAGATGATGCGAGCCGATACGCACATTTAGAATCCTTTTATCAACAAGAAAAATGAGCACTGTTAGCAAGGAAACCTATCCCGCTATTGAAGTACAGGAGCCGGCGCTTCAGCAAATGTTGCGAGACGCCGAAACTGCCTTTCCTTATGAGTGCTGTGGCTTCTTCTTTGGCAATATAGAAGATAACACCAGGCGCATTAGCAAAGTACTGGAAGTCAATAATAGCGTATCAGAAAACAAGGAACGCCGCTTCCTCATCACTGCAAAGGATTACATGAAAGCAGAACGTAATGCTGTGATCGAAGGATTGGATCTATTAGGAGTATACCACTCCCACCCAAATCACCCGGCAATCCCTTCAATACACGATCTGGAAGTGGCACTGCCACATTTTTCCTATATCATTATCTCAGTGCAAGATGCAAAAGCACATCACTGGAGATCCTGGCAGCTAGATGATCAGGGACTCTTCGCCGAAGAAGGCAAAAAACAAATTATTTAAGACTTAGTTACAACAATATATAATCATGGCTACTATAATTATTCCAACTCCTTTGAGGAAATTTACGGACAATAAATCAAGTTTTGACAGCGATGGCAGTACGGTTCAGGCAGCCTTGGATCAGCTTGTTGGAGAATACGATACCTTGGGTAAGCAATTGCTTACAGAAGATGGGCGCCTTCGCTCTTTTCTGAAAGTGTACGTAGGAGATGAAGACATACAGCAGCTGGATGGAACGAAAACAGCACTTAATTCCGATACCGTTGTTAGCATTATCCCAGCTATAGCAGGAGGCGTGCAATAGCCTTGAGCTAAAAATCATTACAAAGAATAATCAACACATCAGCAAAAAAGATGGCAGAACTAAACAAAGAAGAATTCAAGCGATATAGCCGACACCTGATCATACCAGAGTTTGGTCTGGAAGGGCAAAAACGACTAAAAGCTGCTAAGGTACTGGTCGTAGGCGCTGGAGGTCTCGGAAGCCCCTTATTGCAATATCTAGCAGCAGCAGGAATCGGCAAAATTGGTATTGTGGACTTTGATGTCGTGGAAGACAGTAATTTACAAAGACAGGTATTATTCGGGGTTGCCGATCTCGGAAAGTCCAAGGCACAGGCTGCCAAAGAAAGGCTCCTAAACCTCAACCCGCATATTGAGATTCAGACCTATGAAACAAGGATTAGCTCGGAAAACGCATTAGAAATCATCAAGGATTATGATTTGGTAGCAGACGGAACCGACAATTTTCCAACACGCTACCTCATCAACGATGCTTGCGTGCTGCTAGACAAACCAAACGTCTATGCCTCCATTTTCCGATTTGAAGGACAACTGTCGGTATTTAATTATGTGGACGCCGAAGGAGTTCGTGGACCAAATTATCGCGATCTTTTTCCGGAGCCACCGCCCCCCGGTTTGGTGCCCAGCTGTGCTGAAGGCGGAGTCATCGGAGTACTGCCAGGCATCCTCGGATCTCTGCAAGCCAATGAGGTCATCAAGCTGCTCAGTGGGGTAGGGGAGCCTCTGTCGGGCAGGCTGTTTTTGTTCGATGCCTCCAGTTTCCAAACAAGAACGCTCAAGGTCAGAAGAGACCCTGCAAACCCGCTCAATGGAGAAAATCCAACGCAAACAGAGCTAATTGACTATCAGCAATTCTGTGGCATAGGAGATACGGCCGCAGAAGAAAGAGCTGTCAAGGAGGTGGACGTAGAAGATCTGAAGAGTCTGCAAGAATCAGGGGAGCAGTTCCAGTTAATCGACGTGCGTGAACCCTATGAGTATGAAATTGCAAATCTCGAAGGCGAACTAATACCTCTTGGGGTTATTGCAGATGCAGCGCTCAAGATAAAAAGAGATCAAAAAGTAGTGATACACTGTCGCTCGGGCAAGCGCAGCGCTAAGGCGATTCGAACGCTGGAAGATCTGCACGGATTTGATAACCTCTACAATCTCAAAGGAGGCATTCTTGCCTACGCCGAGGAAGTCAATCCGGAGCTCAACGTGTATTAAGGGCTCAATTAGGCTTCATTGGACTCGCGAAATTGGCCATCTTAGCAATCCTACGCCCTTAGCACGGCATTGAGGTAGGCCAAATAGTCCACTGAATAGTATGCGGGCTTATAGGTAATGAATTTCAAGCGACGATAGGAATTTTCTGATTTGGATTTTTAGGAGCGAGCTGGGGCACCCTCGAGTGCCTGCCTACCCGTGCTCCGTTTGTATGCAGCTGGCTGCTGCCTGCTCATGGTCTGGCCCTGTGGTCTCTCCGCAGGCTCCGAGCCCCCATGGCCAGCCATTCGCCACGGCCTCAGCCAGCTGCATACCACTTCGCCCGGGGCTATTTTGCAACTATCGTCACTCCAGTACCCTGTTTTTCTTTAAAATTGTAAATCACTTGGGCATAAAGACAGCCCGATACACGATATTGAAATCGAATTTTCTCAAAACCCATCAACAACGAAGAAAAATGTCGCATCACTTCGAAGAAATCAGCGTAGATCTGGATAGAGAGGCGAAATACAAAATGCTTCTCCGACAAATAGCGGCCGTGATAGAAGATGAGTCTGATTTGGTCGCCAACCTGGCCAATATTGCTGCCTTAATTAAATTCGGCCTGGGATTTTTTTGGGCGGGTTTTTATATAGAAAAGCAGGGCGAACTGGTACTTGGGCCCTATCAAGGGCCAGTGGCTTGCAGTCGGATTCCATTTGGCAAAGGCGTTTGCGGTACCAGCGCACAAAGCAAAGAAACCATTATTGTTAGAAACGTGGAGGATTTTCCTGGCCATATTGCCTGTAGCTCCGCTTCAAAATCTGAAATCGTTGTGCCGCTGGTAAAGGATAATAGAACTCGGCTAATTTTGGACATAGACAGCGAGCACTTAGCCGAATTTACTGAACTGGATGCCCAATATTTGGAAAAAATAGTCGTTCTAATAAAAGATCGACATTTTGCAGCTACATAAAGTGAAGCGGAACTATTCTTTTTGCTTCTCTGTTCAAACGTCTGTCAGACAGGTATAAATGCGATAAGAATAGTTTCGATCTTGGTTTTGTTTTTATAGTGTAAATCATTATATTAACATCTAATAAGAGCAAAATTTGTTTTTCATAGTCATTTTGGTTTAAGGCCCATCTGGTTACCCCACCAGATGGGTTTTTTGTCTTTGGGCATCTGGAAAAAAAAAGATTAACTAAGAGTTGATATTCCGTATTGAAATTCTATTTTTGCACCGGAGAGATGGCAGAGTGGTTGAATGCGGTGGTCTTGAAAACCATTGTGCCGCGAGGTACCGGGGGTTCGAATCCCTCTCTCTCCGCTTTTGGGGTCGCAAATTGCGACCCCTTTTTTGTTTTCCGATTTTTGATGAGCTTTGCGAAGAGGTGTTTAAGTCCTGGCTAGCGCCGTATCACTCCTTTGCAACACCAGGAAGGCAGCTTAAGTAAGTCTACTGCATCGCCAATTCAGCCAATTGTTTTCCCAGGATAGATCCGATGGCAACGCCCAT
>JAHDEE010000455.1 GCA_020629005.1 Chitinophagales bacterium | reverse complement strand
TCATGGAGATTTGCGATTCGTTTTTTTTGGAGCACAACAGATTCGCTCGTGGCAATACCCGTCCTGCTCTTCGTTCCAATTCGCACTGCGTCTGCCTGTTCATACATTGCCTATGCGGTCTCCTCCTTCGTCGGAGCCCCCATAGGCAAGTATTCACGACGGCATCCACAGCACTCATTTCCTCTGCGATCAGGGCTATTGTTGACCGTCTGTGGCTCGTGGTGGGGGAGGAGTTTGGTTTTTGGTGAAGGCGGCCAAGCACCGACTCTTTCGTTAAAAGTTGATGCTGGCATCTGAAACGATCTGTGTTGTGAGCAATGGCGCACGCTTTCTTGTTGACCTTTAACAGCTTTGGAGTATTCGAATCATTTGCATTCAGAATTGTATCTTTGAATATGACTAAGGAGCTTGGTGAGATGTATCGCGAACAAATAAAAGAGGCAGTAGGATTTTTCTGGGATACTCGAAACAAACAGACAAAGCTTAAGAAAAAAGCAGATCAAGGGTCTCGAAGTTCCGTTACAGCTGGAAAGCACTTGGATGGTTTTATTCAAATCTTGACATCGGTGGCCATAGAGTTGGGGCTGCCTGAAGCCAATATTCATACAAAGCGAAGTACGTTGCCGGGTTACTTTCGTCCTTCAAAGGATTGGGATCTGATTGTTTTGGGAGGTGATGGTGAGCTGCTTGCTGCAGTCGAACTTAAATCCCAAGTAGGGTCAATTGCAAACAACTTCAATAATCGGACTGAGGAAGCGATCGGGAATGCAGTGGATCTCTGGACTTCCTATAGGGAGGGTAGTTTCTCGCAAGTCTTGCCTCCTTGGCTTGGTTACTTTATCTTGGTTGAAAAGAGTGCTCAATCCACCGCTGCTGTGAGATTGAAGCAGCCGCATTTTTCAGCCCGGGCGGAGTTTCAGAATACCAGCTATTTGCAGCGATATGATCTACTGTGTGCAAAATTAATGAAAGAGAAGCACTACAATTTTGCATCGATGCTGTGGACCACTGCCAATAGCGATTTTGGGTGTTTGAGTGCTCAATTGTCTTTTGAATCCTTCCTTTGGGCATAGCGTGGGTTTCTCTCAGGCAAGCTAAATAGAGGTTAGAATGATGTATGGTGAAAGAAGTAACGGGCAGCCGCAAGGCTTAGTCATGACTAAAAGTAGGGTGGTTTGTAAGATGTTGGATCTTGTGGGGTATTCAGGAGATATCGACTTAAGGGACGTGAAGGTTCTCGAGCCATCGGCAGGAAAGGGTGTGTTTGTGATTGAAATTCTAAACCGGCTGTTTGCCTCCTCAAAGAAGTTTGATTTTGATTTTGGAGATTCACTGCGGAATTTGTTTGTCTGTGAGCTTGATCCTGTCATGTTTCGGATGCTCTCCGACATCCTGAGGTCACATCTAGATCGGCTAGGGTGTATGCAGGGGACAGTGAATTTGCACCTCGGTGATTTCTTGCAGTGGAACTTGCCCAAAGTGTTTGATGTTGTTATT